>JAGDMB010000217.1 GCA_017860375.1 Bacteroidota bacterium
GATATCAGTACCGATTCGAGAGACATCCGGCCAGGTTGCCTTTTTTTTGCCCTTAAAGGGGAAAAGTTCAACGGCAACCGTTTTGTGGCGGAAGCGCTTGAAAAAGGAGCGGCCTGGGTCATTGCAGACGAAAAGGAATGTCCGCCCGGTGACCGGATAACAAGGGTAGAAGATGGATTGCATGCATTGCAGCAACTGGCTTCAGTCCACCGGCAGGAATGCCGGTTCAAAATTCTGGCCATTACCGGTTCCAACGGAAAGACGACGACGAAAGAACTCTGCAGTTCAGTCCTTGCACAAAAGTACAGGCTTTATGCCACACGCGGTAACCTCAACAACCACATCGGATTGCCCCTGACCTTGCTGGCTATGCCACCGGATACCGAAATCGGCATTGTGGAAATGGGCGCGAACCATCCCGGAGAAATACACTTTCTTTGCAGCATTGCGAGGCCTGACTGCGGACTGATCACCAATATCGGCAAGGCTCATCTGGAAGGATTTGGGAGCCTGCAAGGCGTAACGGCGGCCAAAGGCGAACTCTTTGATTACCTCAAGAACCATGGCGGTATTATCTTTGCAAATATGGGTGACGAAAATCTCCGTACGATACTGCCCGGGGAAAAGGAACGCGTCATTCCCTACAACAGTAACGGGACATATTGGGCGGAAAGGAAGGGGGAAGGATTGTATCTTGAGCTTGTAATCCATGATCACCATCAAAAGTACCCTGTCAGCAGCCGGCTTGTGGGAAGCTATAACATGGAAAATATGGTGGCTGCCTATGCGGTCGGAAAGTACTTCGGAATTCCATCCTCCCTGATCACGGAATCCATCGAAGCCTATTCGCCCTCCAATAACCGTTCGCAGTTCATCCGGACCTCGCACAACGAGATCATCCTGGATGCATACAATGCCAATCCTTCAAGCATGAAAGCCGCCATCGAAAATTTCATCGCCATAAAACCTTCTTCGGGTCTGATCATTCTCGGCGATATGCTGGAACTTGGAAAATCCTCAGCCAGCGAACACCAGTCGGTTATTGACATGCTGAAGGGAAAAGGTATGCAGCAGGTGATCTGCATCGGTTCCAATTTTGAAATACCGGCTAAAACCGCAGGTTATTCCTGGCACCCCGATGTGTCTGATTTGCAGAAAGCCCTTACAGCCTCCCCCATCAGGGAATCTTTTATTCTTATAAAAGGATCGAGGGGAAACCGGCTGGAGAAGATCGTGGACCTGCTTTAAATAATGCAGGTGAGCGGTTAGAGGTAAGAAGTAAGCGGACTGTCAAGCTGCCCCTGCAACCGCTTTTCTTTGTTCCACAGGGTCTCGCCGTGCCGTATCAGATAAACCAGTGTACACATATCGCCGCTAAAGATAGGGTATTCCTTGAATAGAATTACGGCCGGATGCATTTCCCAGACCACAATCCGAATATATTGATATTTGTTATGAATTTAGAGTTCGGGTTTTTCTAAATTTGGGTACAACATCCGGTTTATTATGATCAACAATCAATTGCTAAATCCCGGGCAGATCGTCATTGTAGGTGGTTCCAATAACCTTCATAAACCGGGAGGAAGGATGGTGGATAATATCGTGAAAGGCGGCTACGAGGGGAAGATCTATATTGTCAATCCGAAAGAAGATGAAGTTCAGGGCATCCGGTCCTATCATTCCATCAGCGAATGCCCCGGGGCTGACCTGGCCATCCTGATCATTCCCGCGAAAAATTGCGTGCAGGTTATCCGCGAGCTGGCATCCGACAAAGGCACCCGGGCATTTATTGTGATATCGGCCGGCTTCAGTGAAGAGGGAGAGGAAGGAGCCCGCATTGAGAAAGAAATGGTGGACGTGATCAGGCAATATGATGCCTGCCTGATTGGACCAAACTGTATTGGTATCATAACCACCCGGTACAGCGGTGTATTTACTGTGCCCGTACCGCGTCTTTCAGAGCAAGGCTGTGATTTTGTCTCGGGTTCCGGAGCAACTGCCGTCTTCATCATTGAATCCGCCCTGCCGAAAGGACTGGCATTTTCCAGTGTCTTCTCGGTCGGCAACAGCGCCCATATTGGTGTGGAAGAAGTCCTCGAATACTGGGACAAAACATACGAGGCCGGAAAGAGTTCCCGGATCAAACTAATGTATGTGGAAAAGATCCGTGATCCCGATAAACTGCTCCTGCACGCCTCTTCACTGATCCGGAAGGGTTGCAGGATTGCCGCAATCAAGGCAGGATCAACCGAAGCAGGGATCAGAGCTGCGTCGTCGCATACCGGGGCGATGGCATCTTCCGATTCAGCCGTGGAGGCATTATTCCGCAAAGCAGGAATCGTCAGGTGTTTTGGCCGGGAAGAACTGACGACGGTTGCTTCGATTTTCATGGTCAAGGAATTCCCGGGTAAAAGAATTGCCATTATCACCCATGCAGGCGGACCCGCCGTAATGCTTGCAGATGCCCTCGCGGCAGGTGGCCTTCAGATTCCTGCCATTAAAGGCAAACCTTATGATGACCTGATGGCCATGATGAATCCCGGTGCCGCAGCCGGGAATCCCATCGATCTTCTGGCCACCAACACCACAGAACAATTGCTGCGGGTGATCGAGTACGTCGACAAAGAGCTTGATTTTATTGACGGCATGATAGTGATATTCGGAAGCAATGGACTCATCGACGTTACGGAAACCTATGAAATGCTGCACCACAAGATACAGGACTGCCGCAAGCCTATCCTTCCCATATTGCCCTCCATCAGCAGTACCCAAAAGGAAATAGAATCCTTTCTTTCCAAGGGCCGCATTAATTTTCCCGATGAGGTTTTGCTCGGCCGCGCCCTTACCAAAGTGTACAACACTCCGTCCCCGGCCGACGATACGATCTTTCTTGAGGGAGTAGACATACCCCGCATCCGGAGAATAATTGAAGAAGCGCCGTCGGGATTTCTCGATCCCGTGATTATCCAAAATTTGCTGGCAGCCGCAAGCATTCCGGTTGTTGCGGAAGGGATCGCCCGCACCAAAAAGGAACTGATCCAGGAGGCGCGCAAAATAGGATTTCCACTGGCCCTGAAGGTGATCGGACCCGTACACAAATCCGATGTGGGAGGTGTCACGCTGAACATCAAATCGGAAACACACCTGGAGGCAGAATTCCGGCGCATGATGAAAATAAAAGAGGTCAAGGCCGTGTTGCTCCAGCAAATGATAACCGGAATGGAGCTGTTCATCGGAGCAACGTATGAACCGCATTTCGGACACGTGATCCTGTGCGGTCTGGGGGGAATATTTGTGGAAGTACTGAAGGATGTGTCTTCGGGACTGGCGCCCCTTACTTTCAGCGAGGCATATTCCATGATCCGTAACCTGAAAAGCTATAAGATCATCCAGGGAACGCGTGGCAAGGAAGGGATCAATGAAGACAGGCTGGCGGAAATCCTGGTCAGGTTGTCGTCGCTGTTGCGGTTCGTGACCGAAATCAAGGAAATGGACCTGAATCCGCTGATCGGCAATCCGTCTTCATTAACTGTGGTGGATTCGCGTATCCGCATTGAAAAATAAATTTGATACCTTTGTATACGTATTCATTCATATTTTAACCTAAACGGCAATGATTGTTCATCAACTATCTGTATTCCTTGAAAATAGATCAGGACGGCTTACCCAGGTTCTGGAGACACTGGGACAGGAAAACATTAAGATCACTGCGCTGAGTGTGGCGGACACATCCGAATTTGGTATCCTGCGCATGATTGTTTCCGAACCCGAAAAAGCAAAAAAACTGCTCAAAGAGAAATCCTTTACGGTGAATCTTACCGAAGTATTGTCGATCATAACCCCCAACGAAGCGAAGTATTATGCCAAAGCCCTTAAGATCCTGTCGGATCTGGAGATCAGCATCGAATACACGTATGCTTTTTCGGTGGGTGAAAAATCCGTCATCATCTTGCGGACCAGCAATGCCGAACTTGCTAAAAAAACCTTGCAGGAACATGCCATTGAACTTCTCAAGGCGAGCGATCTGTATATGATTTAGTACCGACACATTAATTTTTCTGTTTTTCCAATACCGTTGTAATGAATATCTGGAACAGGCATTTTGAATGCATGGATCGTGACGAATTACGCATCGTGCAGGGAGAAAGACTTCGGGAAACCGTCGAAAGGGTTTACTTTCATGTACCCTATTACCGTCAGAAAATGCAGGAAAGAGGGCTGGGTCCGGAGAATATTCAATCCATCGATGATATTTCGAAACTCCCTTTCACGACAAAAAACGATCTTCGCGACAACTATCCCTTCGGCCTTTTTGCCAGCCCCATGAGTGAGATCGTGCGGCTTCATGCCTCTTCAGGGACAACCGGAAAGCCAACCGTGGTAGGGTATTCAAGAAAGGATATCGCCACCTGGTCGGAAGTTATGGCACGCACGCTTTACAGTGCCGGTGCCACCCGGGATGATTTTATCCATATAGCCTTCGGGTATGGGCTCTTTACGGGAGGATTGGGACTGCATTACGGGGGCGAAAAAATAGGGGCTTCCGTGATCCCTGTTTCCGGTGGTAATACCAAACGGCAGCTTCAGTTAATGCACGACTTCGGAAGTACTGTGCTTGCCTGTACACCAAGCTATGCCCTTTACCTCGCCGAAGCCCTTGAAGAAAGCGGTTTGAAACGTGAAGACCTTCGCCTCCGCGTGGGCGTATTCGGTGCAGAACCCTGGACCGAAAATATGCGCAGGGAAATTGAGGGAAAACTGAGCATTAAAGCCATTGATATATACGGATTAAGCGAGGTCATCGGTCCCGGTGTGGCCAGTGAATGCCTTTTGCAGAAAGGACTGCACATTAACGAGGATCATTTTTATCCCGAGATCATCGATCCGGATACCCTGGAAGTGCTTCCCCCCGGAACATCGGGGGAACTTGTGTTCACCACCATCACCAAAGAAGGTTTGCCGCTCATCCGCTACCGGACCCGTGACCTGACCCGTCTGAATTACGAAAAATGCAATTGCGGACGCACCCTGGTGAGAATGGAAAAATGCCTCGGGCGCAGCGATGACATGCTTATCATCCGC
>JAGDMB010000030.1 GCA_017860375.1 Bacteroidota bacterium
TCAAACTTTCAAACTTCTTACAGGATCTGCCTGATATTCTCCGTAACAATATGGCCATCAAACAGTTGAATGATCCGGTGTGCTTTATCGGCATCCGAAGGAGAGTGGGTTACCATTACAATGGTAGTACCCTCGTTATTAAGCTCGGTCAACAGGTTCATCACCTCTTCGCCATTGGTCGAATCGAGGTTGCCGGTAGGCTCATCTGCCAGGATAAGCATCGGTTTCGTAACCACGGCGCGCGATATGGCAACACGTTGCTGTTGTCCACCCGAAAGTTGCTGGGGAAAATGCTTTTTACGGTGCGTTATTTTCATCCGTTCAAGTACCTCGCTCACCTTTCTGCGGCGTTCAGAAGGAGACACCTTCAGGTATAGCAGCGGCAATTCCACATTTTCATACACCGTCAGCTCATCGATGAGGTTAAAACTCTGAAAGACAAATCCGATGTTCCCTTTCCGGAGGTTGGTACGCTGTCTTTCCTTGAATTTCGACACTTCCTCGCCGTTAAAAAAATACCTTCCGTCAGTGGGATTGTCGAGCAGGCCGATAATGTTGAGCAGGGTGGATTTACCGCATCCTGAAGGGCCCATGATGGCAACAAACTCGCCCTTTTCAATGCTGAGGTTCACCTTGTTCAGGGCCGTGGTCTCCACCTCTTCTGTACGAAATACCTTAATCAGGTCAATAGTTTTAATCATGATGCCTTATACGTGTTAATGGTTACTTTTTCTTGTTCCGTATGATCAGTTTATCCATATCCCCAAAGTTTTCATACCCCGATACGATCACTTTTTCCCCTTCCGCCAACCCTTCCATCACCTCATAATATTTAGGATTCTGGCGCCCGATGCGGATATTGCGTTTTACTGCCTGTTCCCCTGACGGGTCAACGACATAGATCCATTGCCCCCCCGTGCTTTGGTAGAAACCACCCCGTGGTATCAACAGAGCGTCCTCCGATTCCCCGAGCTCAAGGTGGATACGGGCCGTCTGGCCGATCCGAATCTGAGGGGGAATGGCGCTGGTGAATTCCATATCGACGGTAAACGTACCGTTTTTCACTTCGGGATATACCTTCGATATTCTCAGGGTATGTTTTCCGCCGGCAAAGGTAAAATCGCCGATAAGACCGCGGCTGATACGTGCAATATAGTGCTCATCTATTTCCGCACGCATTTTATAGGAATCGAGAATATTAATGGTGCCCACCCGGCTGCCGTAGTTGATGACCTCACCCACTTCAGCGTTTAACGTAGCTAGTTCTCCGTCAACCGGAGCGGTTATTTCAAGGTTTTCCATTCTTTTTCGAGTGAGCATCAGGTTTTTTTGCATCCGGTTGATCGATTCCTCGTCCGATGTTATCCGGGTAATCATATAAGCCGAATCACGCGTATATTTTTGTTTCTGAAGATCAAGTTGTTGTTTGGCTTCCTCATACAATTCACGCGATATTTCGAAATCCTCCTTTGAGATCAGGCTGCTGGCAAACAACTTTTCGTTGTTATGAAATTGCCTTTCAAGCCTTTTCAGGCTATACTGCAGCTCAAGAATAAGGGATTTTGAAGTGATTGTCTGATTCTCGAGGTTTATCCGTGTGGTTTTCAGGTCGTTTATGGCACGGGATACGTCTGCCTCATTGCCTGAAATGTCGAGCAAAAGATTAGAGTTGCTGAGGCGAAGGATCACATCCCCTTTCTTCACCCTGTTTCCTTCTTCGATAAGAATCGTTTCAATTCTGCCGGCCTCCACGGCGTCGAGGTAAATGGTGCGGATAGGCTCGACGGTTCCGTTTACGGATATAAAATCCTGGTATTTATCATGTATCACGGTGGCGATGGTAAATTTCTCCTCGTCCACATTCAGTTTTGCGCTTTTGTCCCCGAATAGTATTTTGGTTACCATTGCCAGCATGAACAATATTGCCAGCCCAATCCAGATGGTTTTCCGGGGAATTCCCTTCTTCTCTATTTTTCTGTCCATCGCGTCCATGCGGCGAATATTCTTTTTTTTACCTGTTGATGATCAATTGCATGAATTATGCCAAAAATAATAAAATATTGTCTATCAATTATTTAATAGATTTGTTTCATCAACTTGTTTAAATCATTTTGTCCGGATATGCAACAAAAACAGTACGAAAACGAACAGTACGATCGTGGCTTTTCACCTATTATCCGTGCATTCGTGGCCATCCTAAATCTTCTTTCATTCGTGGCTTTTCCTCCTTAAAAAGTCAACGTAAAAACGGTTTCCTTGTCCGGTTCAGAATGAGCGGTGATGGTTGCGTTGTGCAGGCGCAGGATTTGTTTTGAAAGGCTAAGCCCAATACCCGATCCGGAAGGTTTTGTGGTGAAAAAAGGGATAAAAATCTTATCCAGCACATCCGGCAATATTCCCTTCCCGTTATCGGTCACCTGCAAGGTAACCCGTCCCCTCTTGTTCATCATCCCGTGCAGCTTTATCCGGCCATCTGACCGGCCGGAAAGGGCGTGCAGGGAATTTTTCACAAGGTTGATCAGCACCTGTTCCATCAGCTGTTCATCGGCGGTAAACTGAAGCGATTCAGGTTCGACACGAATAATCAGTTCAACGCTGCACCGCGAGAATTCGTCTTCCAGCAATTTGGCCATATTATTGAACAACTCAAGAACCGAAACCACTTTAAAATTAGGTTTCGGAATCCGCGTCAGGTTGCGGTAAGTATTCACGAAATGCAACAGACCCGTGCTCCTCTTGCTGATCGTCTGGAGGGCTTTCCGGATCTCAACTACGGAGTCCTTGTCAAAATTGACGGAGTCCTGCTCCGGCTTTACATCTACTTCTTTCACCATCAGGTCGAGCGTGGATGAGAGCGATGCGATCGGCGTAATGGAATTCATAATCTCGTGTGTCAGAACCCTGATCAGCTTCTGCCAGGCTTCGGTCTCCTGCTCCTCCAGGACGGTCTGAATATCTTTAATGGTAACAAGGTAGATGAGCTTTTCCTTGATTTTGATGGTGGTACAATAGATGGCCAGCTGAAGAATGTCGTCCTCGTCCTGAACCTTGATCAGCTTGTTTTCCCCCGGTTTGATATTCAGCAGGGTGGTCACCAGTTCGGGACTGAGGCTTTCAAAGGCCTTTATGTTTTTTATGGTGGCAACCTGGAAGAGTTTTTTGGCGGCCTTATTGATCAGTTCGATGCTTCCGTCGCCTGTATAGGCAATCACGCTTACATCGATATTCTGTACGATGGTTTGCAGGTAATGGAAATTCTCTTCTTTCTCGGCCCTGACTTTCTGGAAATCTTCCATAACCTCGTTGAACGCTTTATTCAGCTCATCAAAGGTTCCTCCCATTCCTTCGATATTGAACGACCGTGTAAATTCCGAGAAGCGTATGGATTCGAGAAAGCTTGTCAGTTCGCGGTTGGTTTTATCGATAAAGCGGATCAGCGAACCCACCTGGAAAAGTATCAGCACGCCCGTAATAATAGGGGCAATAAAGTAGGGCTCCTCCAGGGTATAAAGAAAAAAGAAAACGAAGATGCATGCGGCCAGAAGGATGACCCTTACAATAATATTGACCCGGTAATTCCTAAAAACCATATTTTTCCATTCTCCGGTAAAGCGAAGTACGGGTGAGCCCTAATTCCTGTGCGGCCTGAGTAATGTTTCCCTGATTTTGCTTGAGTACTTTTTCGATGACCATTTTTTCGATATCATCCAGAATAAAAGATTCGAATTCCAATTCACCCGCTTTCTTCCGTGGTGTGGCCAGAATAAAATCATCGGGTTCAAGGGTTTGCGATTCGGTCATGATAACCGCCCTTTCAATTGCATGCTGAAGTTCCCTTACATTGCCGGGCCATGAATAATGCATCAGCTTATTGATGGCCGCGGCATTGATCCCTTTTACGGTTTTCTTGTATTTTTTTGAGAAGATCTTCAGAAAATGACTGGCCAGCAGGGCAATGTCGTCTCCCCTTTCACGAAGCGGGGGCAGGTGTATTTCAATGGTATTGACCCGGTATAAAAGATCCTGCCGGAAAAGGCTGTTGCTTACCATGTCGTACACATCGTTATTGGTTGCACAGATAAGCCTGACATCAACAGAGACTGATTTATTGGAACCCACGCGGGTGACTTCCCTGCGCTCGATGGCAGTCAGCAGCTTGGTTTGCAGCGGCAGGGTCAAATTGCCGATCTCATCGAGGAACAGAGTTCCTTTCGAGGCAATTTCAAAACGGCCGGGTTTTTCTTTTTTGGCATCGGTGAAAGCTCCTTTTTCATGCCCGAACAGCTCGCTTTCAAAAAGGGTTTCGCTGATGGAACCCAGGTCAACGCTGATGAAAACCTCATCACGCCGGGGAGAACTGCGATGCAAAGCCCTTGCTACCAACTCTTTGCCGGTTCCGTTTTCCCCCAGAATCAACACATTCGCATCCGTCTGTGCGACTTTTTTAATGGTGTTGAACACCTCATGCATCCGGTCTGAATTGCCGATAAATTCAATAAACGGCTGATCCATAACCGCCGACATCTCCTTCTGCCGGATCCGCAATTCATCCGCTTCCAGACGCGACCTGCGCAACTTGACAGAGGATGAAACGGTTGCCAGCAGTTTTTCGTTCTGCCAGGGTTTGAGCACAAAATCGGTGGCCCCCGATTTGATGGCCCTGACGGCTTTTTCAGCGTCCCCGTAAGCGGTAATAAAAACCACAACCGCTTTGGGATCCAGTTCAAGGATTTTGCCCAGCCAGTCAAATCCCTCCTGCCCGCTAATAGCGTCCTTGGTAAAATTCATATCCAGCAGGATTACATCAAAATATTCCCGGGTAAGGAGATCAGGGATCTCCTCCGGCTGGTTCAGTGTGGTTATTTTTTCAACATGCTGTTTTAACAGCAATTTCAATGCAAACAGGATATCTTCGTTGTCATCCACAACCAGTATCTTACCACTCTTGTCAATCATATCTTTACGTTATAACTTAAACAAATGTAAAGAAATCCTTTGAAAATTGCGTAAAAAGATAAAAACCCTGCCGTCAGCGCGCTGACAACAGGGTTTTTATAAATCAAATGAGCTGTTCGAATATTTTTTTTCGCAGCAATATTGCGAATTTGGAACAGCCGGAGAACCTAGCGACTGCGGAATTTATTGCCGCCTCCGAATTTGCCCCTGGAACTGTTACCGTTGCTTTCTTTAGGCCTAGCCTCATTTACGGTCAATTCCCTGCTGCTGAATTCCTTTCCGTTAAGATTTTCAATGGCTTCTTTGGCTTCGTCATCGTTTGCCATTTCAACGAAAGCAAAACCTTTACTTCTGCCAGATACCTTGTCCGTGATAATTTTTACCGAGGTTACCTCTCCGTATTGTTCGAAAAGGTTTCTCAGCATTTCTTCAGTAGCCTGATAGTTTACGTTACCTACATAAATGTTCATAAGAAATTAAATCTAAAAAGTTAAAAAATCGACCAAAGGTAAAATATTTTATTCATATTATTTATGAATAAGAACAAAAATATTTGTATAAATAGTTGAAATCGGGTATAAGTAGTTAGTATCTAATGACTAATAGCCGGATCAGGAATTCAATCCCCATCTTCCCCGTTCTTCTGTATCGAGAAAATTTCATTAATGATGTCTTCGTATTCTTTGGTCAGAAATTTCCTCTTCAGCTTCAGGGTGGGAGAAAGTTCACCGGTGTCCGGGGTCCATTCTTCCTGCACCAGCCTGAAACGCTTGATCTGATCGGTAACTCCCAGCTGCCGGTTCATCTCGGTTACCACCCGCTGATACCGGGCTATTACCCGGGGATCGGAGATAAGCTCCTTGTTATCCCTGAAATCAACATTGTGAATGGATGCCCATTTGTGCAGGAATTGAAAATCAGGCGAGATCAGTGCGCTGGCGAACTTCTGGTTTTCCCCGATAACCATCACCTGTTCGATAAAATCCGATTCCTTGAGTTTGTTTTCAATCAACTGAGGAGCGATATATTTTCCACTCGAAAGTTTGAATATCTCTTTCTTGCGGTCGGTGATCTTAAGGTATTTTCCCTCAACCAGAATGCCTATATCGCCGGTATGCAGCCATCCTTCCTTGTCAATTACTTCCCTGGTAAGTTCGGGTTCCTTATAATAGCCGCACATTACGTTATCGCCCCTGCAAAGGATCTCTCCATCCTCAGCAATCCTGATTTCCACGCCGGGAACCGCAGGACCCACCGTACCGACCCGGATTTCTCCTGTAACAGGTGGGCGGTTGGTTGCTATAACCGGTGATGCTTCCGTCATGCCATATCCTTCGGCCACAGGGATACCGGCGGCATTAAATACAATGGCCAGACGAGGCTGCAGAGCGGCTCCTCCGGTAACGATTATTTCCACACGCCCGCCGAGGGCTTCCCTCCATTTGGTGAAAACCAGTTTATCTGCAATCTTCAGTTTCATTTTATAGAGCCATCCGTTCCCGCTGGGCACTTTGTAATGCATTCCCACATTGACCGCCCAGAAGAAAATAAGCTTCTTTATGCCCGACAGTTCCCTGCCTTTTGCAAGGATCTTATCGTAGGTTTTTTCAAGCAACCGTGGCACAGAAATAAAAACATGGGGTTTCACCTCACGCAGGTTTTCTGCAATGGTCCCAATGTTTTCGGCATAATAAATACTGACACCGATACGCTGAAAATAGTAATTGATCGTGCGCTCAAAAACATGACTGATGGGCAGGAAACTTAAGGTGCGGTGCGTCGTGTTAAAGTTGAAAACCCTGGATATGGATTCGACGTTGCTCAGAATGTTGCGGTGGGAAAGCATAACACCTTTAGGATTCCCGGTTGTGCCGGAGGTATAAATAAAGGTTGTCGGGTCTTCGGATGTGATTTCCCCTTTTAATTTGGCCAATTGGTCCCTGAAACGCTCCTCGTTTTCCTGTCCCAGCCGGGTAATTTCCTGCCAGTTCCTGACCCCATCGATCGTGTTGAAACTGTATATATCCTTTACCGAGGCAATTTTTCTGGCAATGGAACTGATCTTGTCATGCAGTTGCTTATCGGAAACAAAAACAAGGGAAGGCTCCACATGATTTAGAATATATTCGTAGTCCTCGATGCTGATGGTAGGATAGATCGGCACGTGTATGATCCCTGCCTGCGCCATGCCCATATCAAGGAAATTCCACTCTGGACGGTTATTGGAGATGCTGACGATGCGGTCTCCCTTTTTCAGGCCGAGTGCCATCAGACCATAACTGATATTGTACGCATTCTTCAGATAGTCCTTTACCGAATAGGGAATCCAGGTCTTCTTTTCCCTGGCAACAAGCATATCGCTCTTTTCCGGGCAGATCAGGGTGAGGTTGTCCAGGAAATCAAAGGTTCTTGTGAATTCCATGACGTAATAATGATGTTAGTTCGTTTTGACCGTAAAGATAAACTATTTAGGGAACTGCGGACAAAATACAACGATTCCGTGCTGAATATTCGGTTTCCCTTGATCTATGCGGACAACCGGCCGGTACCTGCAAAAACAAAAAAATATTCCTATATTTGAAATACATGAAGTTTTATGGGTAGCTTCCTTTATTACGCGGGTAAGTTTATACCGTCTGTTTATTCCGGTAAAAACATTCGATTGCTGACAGCTTTCTTCCTGCTGACCTGTTTTTGGAATGAATTTGCCTTCTCGCAGGTCAAAACCATCGGCATCCCCTTCATCCGGAACTATTCACGGAAGGATTATAATGCGGGAATGCAAAACTGGGCTGCCACACAAGATAACCGGGGGGTCATGTACTTTGGCAACAACAACGGCATTCTCGAATACGATGGCCAGACCTGGCAAATTTACGGGATCCCCAATCACTCCATCGTGAGAAGCCTGGCATGCGATACAAACGGAACGGTCTATGCCGGGGCATTCAATGAATTCGGGTACCTCTACCCCGACAACCGGGGTCAGCTTCAGTACCATTCCCTGTCCTCCCGGCTTCCCCCGTCTTACAGGCTGTTTGACGATATCTGGAGGATCTATCCATGCGAAGACGGTATCCTCTTCCATTCCTTTTTTGCCATTTTCTATGCCAAAGATACCACCGTCACTGTGATCAAGTTCAACGATTCTTTTGGCTATTCCGGGATGTGGAATAATACCCTGTACATTAACCGGCCCGGACGGGGAATATACGCCATTGACCTTCACGGAAAAGATTCGCTTATCACCGACGGTGAATTTTTCGCCGATAAGACCCTGACCTTCCTTCTTCCCTGGAAGAATTCCATCCTGGCCGGAACCAATGACCAGGGCATGTTCGTTCTTGACGACAATCAGTTCAGGCCGTGGAATTGCGCGGTTAATGCCTTCCTCCGGGAAAATCAGATCTTTGCCGGCATAGCCCTTGATCAGAACCTATACGCCATCGGTACCGTTCAGAGCGGCCTGGTTATTTTTGATGCCGACGGGAATCTGAAACAGCACGTCAGCAAATCAAAAGGGCTTCAGAACAATACTATCCTGAGCCTGTTTCAGGATGAAAACAATAATCTATGGCTGGGACTGGATAACGGGATTGATTATGTAAAGCTGAATTCTCCGGTTACTTACATGAGTCCGCTGAAAGAGATAGGTGCCGGGTATGTTTCCGCCCTGCACAACGGCATCCTTTACCTGGGTACAAACCAGGGTTTGTATTATGCCAGCTGGGAAAAACTGATCAGCAAGGATTTCGATTATCCCGGTTTCGTCAGGATCCCGAACACATCCGGGCAGGTTTGGGATCTCAAGATTATTGACGGGAAACTCATTTGCGGGCATAACAGCGGCTTTTATGAAGTATCCGGAACCCGTGCCCGTCAAATTGCCAACTGGTCAGGCGGATGGAATTGTATCCCTGTGCCGGGTCATCCCGGATATTTGATCGGCGGGACATACAGGGGGCTGATTATCCTGCGTAAAAATCCGGCCGGCGGGGATCTGAGGTTGGTCAGGCCGGTGGCAGGATTTCATGAGTCCTGCCGTGAAATGGAAATAGATGAACAGAACAACCTGTGGATAGGTCATGGTTACAAAGGAATTTTCAGGCTCAGGCTGAATGAAAGACTCGACAGCGTGTTGTGGCAGATCTGTTATACGGACAAGCACGGCCTGCCATCGGAATACAACAACAGTCTGTTCCGTATAAACAATGAGATACTAGTTGCGTCGGCTGAGGGAATATATGTATTTGACGAGCAGAAACAAAAATTTGTGCCTTCGGAAAAATACAATGCCATTTTTGGTACTGCGAAAGTCGATAAAGTATTTCAGGATCCAGACCGGAATATCTGGTTCTTTCAGAATAACCAGCTGTCTATTGTGCGCCAGAACTATAATGGCAGTCTCACAGCGGAGCACCTGCCATTTGCGGAGTTAAGGGATAATTTTGTCATACCGTATGAGCATATCAATTTCATAAACAATCGAAATGTGATCATTTCCACCCAGGATGGATTTCTGCATTTTGATCCCGTCCTGGATGAGCCTGTGAAATCGGGACTAAAAGTGCTGATTCGGAAAATTGCCACAAACCAGGGTGAGGTGATCTTCGGGGGAAATTACCGCACCGAAAAGGGCATAAGCTCGACCGCCCGTCCGTACTTTCAACTTGAGTACCTCCCCTATCCGTCCAATGACCTTCATTTCGAATTCGTTGCCACCTCATATGAAAACACCGATAATGCAGAATACAGCTATTTCCTGGAAGGCTATGACAAGAACTGGTCGGAGTGGTCATCGACCGAAATTAAAGAGTATACCAACCTGAGGGAAGGCAGCTATATATTTCATGTGAAGGCGAGAACGCTGATCGATTCTCCGACTGAAGCCGGCACCTTTGAATTTGTGATCAATCCGCCCTGGTACCGGTCTGCGTATGCACTGGTACTCTACATGCTGGTCCTGTTTGCAGCCGGCTATATCATCATTAGAATGGTCAGCAAACATATTGAAAAGGAAAAGGAAATCCTGAAACAGAATCAGAAGAAAGAACTGGAAAGGACACAACGAAAGTTTGAGAATGAAAAACTGCAGGCAGAGCAGGAGATCATGAACCTGAAAAATGAAAAACTCCAGATTGAAGTGGAGCGGAACAAGACCGAACTGGAAGGCCGTACACGGGAACTGGCGGCAATAGCGATGCAAATAACCTATAAAAATGAACTCCTTAACCAGTTAAAGCACAAACTGGTGAGGGTATCCCAAAAAATAAACCATGATGAAACCCGGAAGCAGATGGCGGAGATGGTGAGGAAACTCGAGGAAGAGCAGGTGCATGAGGAAGACTGGCATCTTTTCGAACAGCATTTTGACCAGGTGTATGAAAATTTTCTTAAACGGATTAAGGAGATCCATCCCGGGCTTACCCCAAAAGACCTGAAGATCTGTGCCTACCTCCGCATGAACCTGTCCTCCAAAGAAATTGCACCCCTGCTTAACATTTCCGTCAGGGGAGTGGAAATCAGCCGTTACCGGCTGAGGAAAAAACTGGGACTCGAACGGGATGACAACCTGATCGAATACCTGATGAAGGTTTGAAGGTTTGAGTGTCTGAAAGTTCTTCCCGGTTACCGAATACAGATTACCCCAAGCATCCTTTGGTTTAAAACCGGATGATCAATGGCTGGTTCAAAAGGTCAACCAGTGAATTCAAATAGGCGATGAATCCGGTTTTTGTTTTTAACCCTCCTGGTTCTTTCTCCCATGCCGCAAGCAGATTATAATGCAGCATATGGTTTTCCGGTTTCAATACCACAATATGGTTAACCGGATCTTCCGTGATCCGTTCAAGATTTGCCGTGTTATACAGAATGGCAATTCCCAGGCTGTCATTATTAAGACTCTGGCATCCCCAGGTGGCCATGTAAGCCCAGCCATCCTTTCCCTTCGGTGAAAGGATGATTTCAGCCTTTGGATCGCGGATCAGTCCCGTGCAAAGAATACCCCCGTCCCCTTTCAGGATGAGATGGTGTTCGGTCACCCTTGAGCCTGCGTAAATGGAAAGTCTTGAAATCAAGTCATTGCGTGTATCCTGCACTTTCCAACCGTAATAGCGGGTTTCAATCATCGACTCCATCGGGCCATTGAGGGCAATGCGGCAGGTGACGCTATCGGTATTCGATACCATATGCACACTGTCGTTTTTCCATAATGCCACTGAACCAAGACCCAGTGTCTTTCCGACCTTAAAAATATCCATGCCCCAGGCGGCCGCCTCATGATAAGAATCAAAACCATCAAGGCCCACATGCTGAAGTACCAGCGTATCGGTGAGTTTTCCGAAGATGTCAATGGCATTGCGCCAGTCGAGGTAAAACCGATACCCGACCTTGTCCGATTCCCATCCCGGCCCCTCGTAGCGGATATAAAAAGAGTGATCGGTATGTGCATCGGGAACCCTGAGAGCATTTACATTTACAAATTCTCCGCCAACGTATTTGCGGCCCTCCCAATGGCCTCCGGTCTTATGCGAGATTTCCGCCTGGGTTCGCTTTACCGGACAAGGGCTTATCCTTTCCACGGTTTTAGCAGCCAGTAAAAAACGGCGGGTTTCACCGGCTTTGAAACCGGTTGTAAAAACCAGCTCGTCCTGCAATCCGTCGTTTTCGATATCGTTCACCTGGGCGGGGATTTCCTGTTCGCCAGATAAAACAATGCAATTCCCGGGATCAAATCCGGGATATTTCTGCCTTATCTGTTCCAGGTCAATCACAACGGCCAGATCGGAATAAGCGGCCATGACCTGGTTGGTAACTTCCACCTTAATATAATCAGGGATCCCATTCTGTTGTGAAGAGACAGAATTGAAGACAGCCACCAGGAAAAAGAGGAGCAATTCTGCGTTTTTCATAATTCCGTACCTTAATGTATGATGAGCAACCGTGATGAATCCGAATTCCGTGTTGACAAACAACAGAAATAGATGCCGGCGCTGAATTCCGCAATATCAATAAGCACCCTGTTTTCGCCTGCCGGAAAACTCTTCCCGGGATTGATTTTACAGGTTCTTCCAAAAATATCGGTCAGCGTAATGTTTACATCGTCAGCCTGTGGAAGGGTAAAGACAAGGGTAAAACAGGTTTCTGCGGGATTCGGATAACAGGCAAAACCGGTACCACCGATTTCAGGTTCACCGCTCCGTGTAACGATGGAATTCTTATAATTAATAACAGGGTCGATGCATGCTGCAGAGGAAGTATCGGTTTCATTCGTGGCCACGACTTTGTATGCATATTCATTGCCTGCCCCGATAAGGGTATCCGTAAAAGATTCACTGTTACTTGCAAGAAGCTGAACGGAATCAAGGGTATCATTGCGGTATTTGTATACAAGATACCCGGTCTCATTTCCTGCATTATCGTGCCAGCCAAGCTTTACCCCATCTTTGAATGCGGTGTCCTGTTTTAATCCGGTCGGGGGATAGACCGGATTCTCAATCTCAATTGCGGCCAGCATAAAGGGGCCTATGGCCTTCCCATCGTTTGAAACAATGGTGGTTTCGTATACATAATAATGATAGCTGCCATCGCGTCCGTTCCCAAGGCCGGCCGTCAGGCAGGTCTGGTCAAGGGTTAGCATGCCGGTGGAGCCAACCGTGATGAATTCCTTCAGGATACCTTCAAATCCGCGAATTGCAACGGAACGGTAGGCGGTGTCGATATACCCCTTTCGGACCGCTTTTGCAAGGGCATAGACAAACATGCATGAAACGGAGGATTCCAGGTAATTGCCTTCCCGGTGACCCTGGTCCACAACCTGCCACCAGACCCCCGAAGCACTGTCCTGGAAGTTTTTAATAGCCGGGGCAAAAAGGTTCAGGATCCTCAGTACCGAATCCCTTCTCCCATGATCGGCGGGTATATAATCAAGTGCATCCACCAGGGCCATGGCGTACCAGCCCATTGCCCTTCCCCAGAAGCTGGGAGACTGACCGGTGACAGAATCGGCCCATTCCTGCTGATGCGATTCATCCCACCCGTGATAATACAAGCCCGTGACAGAATCACGCAAATGCTTGTGCGTCAATAGCAGTTGCAGGGCGACATCATCCATGGCAGCCGGTTCATTAAAGATTTCACCGTATTCCGCATAAAAAGGACTTCCCATGTAAAGCCCATCCAGCCATATCTGCCATGGATACCGCTTTTTGTGCCAAAAAGCCCCTTCGGTAGTACGCGGATGTCCGCTCAGCTGACTTCGTAAAATGTCCGCGGCCTTTTTGTACTTTTCCATTCCGGTCTCACGGTATAGGAACAATACCGGGCATCCTTCCTTAATTTCATCGATATTATAGTCCGACAGGGTATAGCCGCTGATCGTTCCATCGCTTTTTACCGCCCTGTCGACGGTATTTTTGATATAGTCATAATATTTCTGCTCTCCGCTTATCTTCCATAATTCAGTATATCCCCTTAACACGGTACCGGTCACATAATCCCAGTCACCATAACTTCCGGGGTGGTTCTTCAGGGTGGATTCCGCCATCGAAACGGCATAGGAAAACTTCTGTGCCCGTATATCGCCCGCGGTCAATAATAAAAACAGCACCCTGACCAGGAGCAGGGTGCCATTACCATTCAAAAG
>JAGDMB010000218.1 GCA_017860375.1 Bacteroidota bacterium
GGTATCCAGCGAATTACTGAAAGCGATCACGATGCTTTCGTCCACCTGAATTCCGGTATTGGGTCCCTGCACGGTCAGGTATTGCGTACCCACTTTGGTGCTGGTCAGCTGCAGGCTTCCATAATCCGGATCATCTTTCTCGCAGCCGATGCTCAGGAAAAGAAAGGCCACAATAATCCCATAGAATACACTTCTGCGTTTCATCCTGAAATATAAAAGAATCTGGAAAAATGAGGATTCCCTTGTATGATGAGGGAATCCTCTTTTACATACTATGAATTATAGATGGATTACGGTTTTTCCGAATTATACATCAACAAAACCTCGTTTGCAGTGATTGCTTTGTGGTATATCCGGATATCATCCAGCTGTCCTTTAAAATGGTTGGCTGTCGGGAAATCATATCCTCCCCATGTTTCTGTATCCCACAGTGTACCGGCCCTTGACTGTATGAATCCAAAGGCGAGTTCATTTACCACTTCCACGCCGTCTCCGCCCCATTTCATACCTACGACGCCGCGTTTTACATCATCGTCCGGCCAGAGGTCAAAATCAAAGCTTTTCATTTTCTCTCCGTTGTAATACAGGGTACCTTTCCGGTCAACACCGTCATAGGTATACACAACATTTAGCCATTTGTCCTTAAGCATGGCAATCATGTCGGCTGCCGGAATGGCTTTTGCAAAATCCCATCCCTGAAATCCGCCATTGTCTTTCATTGTGGCATCACTCGGGAACCACATGTCTTCGGAAGCCGTTGTTCCGTCAGCCAGCTCATAAGAGATAGCGAATTTGGCACCATCGTATCCGCCAAACATTTCAAACTGCAATCCTTTAAAGGCACCCAGACCGATCACAAAATGACCTGCATCATGGGTGGAATTGGTCTTTACCCAGAAGGACAGGGTAAAATTCTGGGTATTGATCAGCTGGTCACCGTTGGGAACTTCAATAATGCTTGCATCTCCGTCAAAGGTAGCCGCTTTTCCGGCCGCCGCATTGCGGGAATCCGTATAGGTAACTGCTATTTCAGCAGATGCATCATAGGATCCCACCTGGTCATCGGCATTGTTTTCAAAATTCCAGTGGGCAATTGCACCCGCAGGAGCAAAGGTACCTTCGGTGGTGAAAGACCTCGACACAGGGGTCAGTGCCTGTCCCTCGGTGGACAGCAGGCCGGCACCAAAATCAAGGATATACAACGTACCATTCCCCAGGTTGGCTTTCGGGGTGAGGGTAATGACTTTCCCTGCGGCCGCGATATCCATCTCGATATCGGCATCGTCATAATCCTGGGTCATTGTAATGTTCGCGCTTATTGCGGTTGCCATATCCACATCCGTGGAAAAAGTAACCGTAATGGCAGCATCCACCGGAACGCCGGTGGCTGCAGTTGCCGTGTTCAGATCAACAGTCCCTGCCACAATCGCGTCAAGCGTAAGGGTTGCAGGTTCGTCCTCCTTACAGCCGGAGAGAAAAACAGCAGTTCCTAAGAGTAAGCCTAAAAACAGTTTGTTCATTTTCATAATTCAAGTTTTAATTGTTAAACATATTCATTACTATTTATTCCCAATTTGGATTCTGTGTTAAGGTGCCCTGCGATATATCGATTTCGGTCTGAGGGATGGGCAGCAATTCGTGTTTACCCTGGATAAAACCAAGAGGGCCCAGAACAGCCGGAGCTTTCCCTGATCGCACAAGATCCCAGAACCGGATTCCCTCCATGGCCAGTTCACTCCTTCTTTCCTTAAAGATAAGGTCACGGAGTGCATCCTTGCCGGTCTCTGTAATGTCGGGCAGGATAGCGCTGTTTCCCTGCCTGGCTCTTTCACGCACAAGGTTGAGATATTCCAAAGCCTGACCGGGCTTATTGTTTTCATTGAGTGCCTCGGCAGCCATGAGCAGCACATCAGCATACCGCATCAAACGCCGGTTATGGCCAAACTGAGTCATGGTATTATTTCCCGGCGTCCAGACTTTCTGGTTATAGCATTCCACTTCGATAAGGTTGTTCTCCTCATCCCTGGTTTCATCAGGAGTTGATCCGTCACCTTTGATTTCAACACCATCCAGCACTTCGCCCAGATCGATAATGGTGGCCTCCAGCCTTGGATCACCCTCCTCAAAAGAATACCTCAGATCGAGGGTGGGTCTGCTAAAACCCCAGCCCCGGTTTGGGGAACCTCTTACTCCCTGTGTGTTGGCATATTGATCTCCCGGACCACCTTCCACCTCCAGGGCCCCGACCTCAATAACCGATTCAATGCCCTGCTCCCCGTTAACTCCGTTTGCATCAGCAAAAACCGGTTCGAGATCATATTCATCGGAGGCAATAACTTCCAGCAGGTATTTTTCCGCATTCACAAAATCATTCCGGAACAGGTATACTTTGCCCAGCAATGCTTTGGCGGCCCCCTTTGTGGCACGGCCATAATCGGTCACCGGCAATGCACTTTTTTCGACCAGGCGGTCGATCGCATAAAGGAGGTCCTCTTCTATCAGCTGGTAGATCTCATCCTTTGTTGACCGTGTCAGTTTCAGAGGCGGATTGATGGAGGTGACTTTGGGCACACCGCCCCAGGCACGCACCAGGTCAAAATAATACAAACCGCGCAGGAAGCGTGCTTCACCCAGATATCGTGATCTCAGCACCGTATCCATCTCAATGGCCGGGACTTTTTCGATCACCACATTAGCCATTTTAATGCCTTCATAAAGTGTCGCCCACCAGCGGTCTAGTCCATCCTGGGTCGTAGTTATTCTGAAGGTATTGTAAGAACCGACTGTTCCAAGCTGGTCGTTTGGATTGCTGCCTTTCGCAGCATCGTCAGACATGATATCCAGGATCGGATATCCTCCCGAGTGATAATGCCACTCCCGCAAGGTTGAATATACTGCGTTTGTCGCAAGGAGTGCATCAGATGCCGTAACCGGGAAAGTGGCCTGGGTGAGTTCGCCCTGCAGGTTTTTATCAAGAAAATCTTCACATCCTTCCAGGAGCGGAATTGTCAGCAAAGCCGAAAACAGGATCAAAGGGTATGTTTTCATAACGTTCAGAATGTTACATTTAAACCAAAGGAATACATGGAGGTAAGCGGATACGCTCCGTTATCAATTCCGTTTGACAGCACATTATCACTGCCGATCTCGGGCGTATATCCGGTGAATTTTGTGAATGTCAGCAGGTTGCTGCCTTTAAGGTATATCCTCAGATTCCGGCAGTACAACTTGTTGCTTAGACTTGCCGGAAGGGTATATCCGAGGGTCACGTTACGCAATCGAACAAAGGAACCGCTCTGAATAAACCGGTCGGAGGGCGTATAATTATACCCGCCCCATGAAGGTCGTGGTTCTGTATTGCTGGTACCGGGACCGGTCCAGCGATTCATGACATGTTGTTCAAAGTTATATGGATCGGGGCGAACCGCTTCCTTTCCGTTAAAAATCTTATTGCCGGTCTGTCCCTGCACATCAAAGGAAAAATCAAATCCGGAATACTCCAGTTCAACGTTGAAACCAAAGATAAATTTCGGTATGGGTGATCCGATATAGGTACGGTCAGCACCACTAATAACGCCATCTCCGTTGGAATCCACAAACCTCAGGTCACCTGCTTCTGCGAGGGATGAATGAGGGTATGCATTCAATTCCGTCTGATCCTGGAAAATGCCATTGGTTTCATACCCGTAGAAAGAGCCTATGGGCAAACCAGCAATACTTCGTGTTACCGGTATCCCGTTTCCAAGTTGACCGCCGATAAGCACCGAATCAATACCGCTGCTCCCTCCCACTTCCAGCACCTCATTATGAACCGTGGATCCATTAAAACCAATACTGTAGGCCAGGTCCGATAGTCTGCCCTTGTAGCTGAGCAGGAACTCAATTCCCCTGTTCAACACCGATGCTGCGTTGTACCGGATTTTTTGTCCCGATCCGTTTCCGAGGTAACCGGGCGTGGACAGTTCCACCAGGATATCGTCCGTTACCCTGCGGTAGTAATCGAATTCAGCAGTTATCTTGTTTTCAAGCAGACCAATTTCAAGTCCCAGGTCCGTCTGCGTCGTGCTTTCCCATGTAAGATCGGGATTACCGCTTGCACCATAGGATACAGCTGAATTTGACGCTTCATCCTGACCAAAAACCGCCAGCAGGTCCTGTGTCCGTGCATAGCGATCATAAAACTGTATCTTTTCATTTCCGATGATCCCCCAGCTTCCTCTGATCTTTAATTTGGATATCCATGCAAGGTTTTTTATAAATTCTTCTTCCGAGATATTCCATCCTGCCGCAAAAGAGGGGAAATTGGAAAACCGGTTTTCCTCGCTGAATTTTGAAGAGCCATCCCTCCGGAAAGTGGCGGTAAGGATGTATTTATTACCATAGGTATAATTCGCTCGGAAAAGGTAAGATACCATGGAATAGTAAAGATTTGCATCCACCTCGTTTTTAAAATCATTTAGCGTATTGACAATGGGATCATCGTAAAGGTTCACATTCTTAATATACCATAAATCCTCATCATCCCTGAGAAGGTTTTCGCCATGGATCTTTAAATTCTCGGAAGTGGTATTTTGCATGGTATATCCGATAACGGCATCAACCGAATGTTTTTTGAAGGTCTTGTTGAAGGTTAGCGTATTCTCCCATAACCAGGTGAGGTTATCATTGCTCTCTAAATAAAGATCGCTGTAAACATTCTGCTGCTGTGAAGGTGTACCATCGGGGTAATATACCAGGTATGCCGGAGAAAAGCTTTCTTTTTTAAGGTATCCCGCATCAACGCCAAAACTCGATCGGAAGGTCAAGACCTTAAGGAATTTTGCTTCGGCGAATAGATTGCCAACGCCCCGGAGACCTGTGTTGTAATCATTGGAATACGCCAGCTGTGCCAGGGGATTACCCACATTGTATACCCCCGAGTAACTGCCGTCAGGGAAATAGGGTTCCAGCACCGGTTGTGCACGGTAGGCTGCATAGGTTACATCGGGTGCATTTTGCTGTTTATAGGGTGCGATGGTAATGTTATTTCCCAGTTTAAGGAAGGAAGCCAGCTGGTAGGTATTGTTCAGCTT
>JAGDMB010000219.1 GCA_017860375.1 Bacteroidota bacterium
TATGGATCAAATAACCGTATCCTTCATTGAAAAAGAAAATAAAAATACCGTTGCCTCACAAAAACTGGATAAAGAAGGAAAATTCCAGCAAAAATTGCCACAGGGAAGTTATGAGCTCCGCTTTACTGATGAGCGGGGAAACCTCGTTGAAACAAGGGAAATAAATATCCCGCCCAATTTTCCTCAGGATGAGTTTGTTTTGAACGCACGGGTAACCTTGGCCGATTCTGCAGAAACAGCGGCCGGCAGTCAAATCGCAGCAGCTGACTTTGTCCCCGTTGGTAAGGAAAAGAATGCCCCTGCCGATACCCTTTGCCTTGAAAATATGCTCTTCCCCTTTGACAAGTGTACCCTGGCATCCTCGTACTTTTTCTCACTGAATTCCTTAGCCGATCTGATGATCCGCTATCCCGAAACGCTGCTGAAAATTACCGGATTTGCAGATGCCGTCGGAAAAGAGGACTATAACCTGAAATTATCCCTCGACCGCGCAATGGCCGTGGCAGGATATCTTCAAAAGAAGCAGGTCGATCCTTTGCGTCTGACCGTTAAAGGACTTGGCGAATCAATGCCAGCCGCGTTAAATACCAATCCCGACGGAACCGATAATCGCGAGGGAAGAAAATATAACCGGCGGGTCGAGCTGGAAATAACGCGGCTCCCGGATAACTGGATTATTATTGAAAAAGACATCGTGCCTGCCTCCCTGAAGATCCGGTAAGACCCTTCCTGATTCCTTGTATTCCTTTTACACACCTCGCAGAGCGAGATTCTGAATCACGGGTATGATACCCTCCGTCCTCGGCGGGATTGTTCGACTTACAAATTTCAGTTCGCAAAACTCCTGAAATTTGAGTCTCACGAATAAATGAAAGGCATTTACTAGCAATGCATTATTATAATTGTTAAATTTGTTTATCAAAAAAAATTCAGCCCATGAAAAAGGTAATCCTGATCCCTTTCATCCTTTTATCGGTGCTTCAATTGACCGGTCAAACAGTGGATAAGTCTGAATTAAAAGAATATTTTCTGGATGCAGAATTCTTTTTTGCTCAGGAAGAGTATTATGATGCATTGTACGATTATATGGAGCTCTATAACAACGGGTACCGTGATAATGCAAACATCAATTACCGCATGGGCATTTGTTATCTGAATGTGCCGGGACAGAAAGACAAATCCATATCCTTCCTGAACGTTGCCACCAATACGGTTTCGTCAAAATACAAGTCCGGATCCTTTAAAGAAACGCGTGCTCCTCTTGATGCCTGGTTGTTTCTGGGAAATGCATACAGGGTTAACAATCAGCTTGATAAAGCCATTGAAGTGTACACAAAGTACAAATCCCTGACCAAATCAGCCAGCGAAATTCAGTATGCGGATCAGCAGATTGCAGCCTGCAAATTGGCGATTCAATTCATGAATGAACCCCTGGATATCCGGAAAACAAACCTGGGCACACCGGTAAATACAAACTCTTCCAATTTCAAGGCAGTGGTTTCCGGTGATGGCAAAAGGATGGTTTACATGAATGAACTGCCTTTCTATGATGCCGTATATTTTTCCACTTTTGTCGACCATGCATGGACCGAACCTGTTAATATTACTCCCCAGATCGAATCGGATGGTGACCAGTATGTGAGTTCCCTGTCCTTCGACGGCTCAACCTTATACCTCACCAAGGAGGGGAATTTCGACAGTGATATTATGATGAGCCGGTTTGAAAATGACAAGTGGACCAAATCAGTCCCGTTGGGCGGAAATATCAATACCAAGTATTGGGAGTCACACGCTTCCGTGTCAAATAACGGCAAAGCTCTTTATTTCACGAGCAACCGCAAAGGAGGTCCCGGATCCATGGATATTTTCATTTCACGCCTTAATGAGCTGGGACAATGGGGTGAACCTGTTGCCCTGGGCAAAAACATCAATACGGTCCTGAATGAGGACACCCCTTTTATTACCGATAATGACAGTCTTTTGTATTTCAGCTCACAGGGACACATTACCATGGGCGGCTATGATATCTTCTGCTCGAGACTTCTGCCTTCAGGGGAATGGTCTGAACCTGAAAATCTGAAGTTCCCGATCAATACAACCGATGATGACCTGTTTTATTTTCCATGGCATAATGGCAGAATCGGTTATTTGTCCGTTTATGATAAAGAAGGCATCGGGAAAGAAGACATTTATGCCTTTCAGACTGCTTCGGATAAAACCTATGCCGATGTCCTTGCTGAATTGGTAAAAGATGAAATACCCCCCTCAGTGCCTGCAGAAACCGCTTTAACGGAAGTTAAGCCGGTAGCCGAAACGGCCGTACTGGAAGAAGTGGCAGAAAAAGTGCAGGCTGAACCGTTAAAGACCACCGAGGCGCCAACCGATGAACCATCCAAAACTGAAACCCAGGCTGAAAAAATAGAAAAAGAAATACCCGGTGAAATGGTCAGGGAAATTGTGTTGAATCCGGTTTATTTCGCCTTTGACAATTTTCAATTATCCGAAACCGGAAAAAGTGAGTTGAAAAAACTGGCTGACCTGATGCAAACCATTCCTGTATCGACGCTTAAACTTTTTGGATATGCCGATGCCATTGGCACAGCAGAATACAATGCCATCCTTTCCGAAAAACGGGCTGTTGCCGCAATGAAATTCATGATCAACCTGGGGGTAGAAGCCAAACGCCTGACGGCTACCGGCCTGGGAGAAACCAATTTTGTCGCTGTTAACAAAAATCCCGATGGCACTGACAATCCGGAAGGCCGCCGGCTAAACCGAAGGATTGAGTTCGAGATATGGGGTATCGATACCGGCAAAATCAGGATTGTACGCCCGGTAATACCCGAAAACCTGCGGTATAAGGGCAAGTGACAGGTAAATTTGATGCCAGGTCATCATTTGGGTATATCCGTTTTATTTGTAAATTTGAAATGCCTCAAAACCAAATGATATGCGACAGTTTTATGTATCCCTTTTGTGCCTTTCTTTCCTTTCCACAGCAGCGGCGCAGACAAAAGATGAAATAGCCGAAGATTTTGAGGATGCTCAATATTTTTTCAACCGCGAGGAATTCAAAGAAGCCGCCTATTATTATAAAAAAGTACTTGACCAATACCCGGAAAACGCCAATTTAAATTTTAAGCTGGGGGAATGTTACCTGAATATAAGGGGCGAGGAATCAAAAGCGGTTCCTTATCTCGAAAATGCGACTAAAAGTACCGTAGAAAAGAAAAGGTATAAATCAAATTCATTCGAAGAAAAGAATGCCCCCCTTCATGCCTATTTTTATCTTGGCAATGCTTACCGCATAAGCAATCAGCTTGATAAGGCGATGAAAGCCTATCAGACGTTCATCAATTCACCCTACTACTATGGAAATTACAACGAATCCGTTGTCGAGAATGAAATAAAAGCCTGTGAACGGGCATTGATAATACGCGACAGCCCAATTAACCTGGTGGAGGAACTATTGCCGGATCCGCTGAACTCTGCTTCATCCGAATTGTATCCGGTTGTCTCGGACGACGAAAAAACCATCGTTTTTATCCGGAAGCTTAAATTTTATGACGCCATCCTTCTTTGCCAGTTCGATGGAAACAGCTGGAGTCAGCCACTTAACCTCAATCCCTTGCTGGGATCGGACGGCGACTTTTACCCGGCCTGCCTGTCCGGCGACGGCAAAGAACTTTACCTGATTAAAACATCATCAGGAGCGGGAGACCTGTTTGTCAGCTTTTACCGGGACAGCTCCTGGACAAAGCCTGAAAGACTGGGTAAATCTGTTAATTCGGCCTCCAGGGAAGCCTCCGCTTTCCTTACTGCAGACGGGCAATGGCTTTATTTCTCAAGCGATCGTGCCGGAGGAAAGGGAGGACTGGATATCTATGTTGCCAAAAGAATGGCCGGCAATCAGTGGGGAAAAGCCAAAAATGCCGGAAAAATAATAAATTCAGGTTTCGACGAAGACAGTCCTTGCCTCACCAACGGGGGAAATACGCTTTATTTCAGTTCAAAGGGGCATTATAGCATGGGAGGATTTGACCTGTTCTATTCCACCAAAAACGGAAGGAAATGGTCCACTCCGGTTAATGCCGGGTATCCCGTGAATTCCACAGCGGATAACAATTCTTTCGTCGTCAAACAGGGAGGAAAAATTATGTATGGTTCGAAAATCAATACCGTGAACCAAACCGGTGAAGACCTTTATAAATATGTAATTTCTTCTAACCTGCCGAAGCCCTGAAATAAATCATGACGATGTCATTCTTCAGCAATTAACCAATACAAGGCAGGTGCACGAAAAAAAGAAAAAGGATCCCCTTATTGTACTCAGGGCGCTGGAACCCACCGACATTGATTGGTTGTTCCGCTGGGAAAACGATCCGGAGATATGGAAAGTCAGCAATACCCTTACACCCTATTCGCGGTACACCCTTGAAAAGTATATCGAAAACGCCCACCTGGACCTGTATCAGATCAAACAGCTGAGGATGATGATAGACGTGATGGAATCACCCGCGAAGAAAGCCCGTCCAGTCGGAACCCTTGATCTGTTTGACTTTGATCCGTTTCATAACCGTGCCGGTATCGGGATTCTGATCGGTGAGAAATCAGACCGGAAAAAAGGCTATGCTTCAGAAGCCCTTTCCCAATTTATCCGGTATGCCTTTGATACCCTTCAGCTGCATCAGCTTTACTGTAATATAGCAACGGACAATCTCGAAAGTATCGGGCTGTTTACCCGGAATGGTTTTTCCATCACGGGAGAAAAAAAGGACTGGCTTAAATCAGGGACAAGGTATAAAAACGAGTATTTGCTTCAGCTGATCCGCTCATCCGATTCTTCCTGGCAATAAACATGTTTCCCGAAGGGATACCTGGATGACAGGCATCAGGAGAGCAACGAATGCAGCATACATTGATTTGTGTTAAAAAATATCTATTTTTAGTAAGATAATCACGCAAGATACGGTGAAATATATTCTTTATCCAAATTGCCCTCTCAGGCACCTGGTTTCAGCCATGCTACTCATGGTGATACTGACAGGGAGTGCCTTTGCACAAAA
>JAGDMB010000220.1 GCA_017860375.1 Bacteroidota bacterium
CCGAACCTGGTATGGTTCTCGCCTTTTCAACCGATACGGTTTCTTTTGATACGGTATTCTCCACTATCGGATCTGCCACCCTTAACTTTAAGGTGTACAATCCGCAAAGTAAACCGGTTAAAATTTCTACCATCTATTTCGGGGGAGGAGAAAGTTCTTTTTACCGCATGAATTTCGATGGTGAACCCGGCACGGAATTCAACGACATCGAGATCCCGCCCAAGGACAGCCTTTATGTTTTTATTGAGGTGACCATTGATCCGCTTGGAGTCAACAATCCCATGATCGTAAAAGATTCCCTTATTTTTATCACAAACGGAACCTACCAGGATGTGAAACTGCTCGCATACGGACAGGATATTCACCTGATCGACGGGGAGATCATCAAGTCAGCCGTTTGGACTGCCGATAAGCCTTATCTGATCATCAATTCCATGGCCGTGGATACAGGCCAGACCCTGACCATCGGTGCGGGCACCCAGATATTCCTGCACGACCAATCCAGCATGGTGATCTGGGGCAAACTATTGGTGAACGGGACCAAAGATGCGCCGGTTGTTTTTCAGGGCGACAGGCTGGAAGAATATTACCGGATCGTTGCAGGTCAATGGGGCACTATCTATATCGCTCCGATCAGCACCGGGAATGTGATCAACTATGCCATCATCCGGAATTCCATTGCAGGGATCCAGATCGGCTATCCCACGGAAGAATTCCGGCCCTCTCTTGAACTTACCAATTCCATCATACAAAATATTTCCTTTGCCGGCATCTATGCTTTCGGCGCTGAAATTAACTGTTACAACACCATAGTAGCCAATGGCGGCGATTTTTTGATTGCCCTGCTGATGGGCGGAAAGTACAATTTCAGTCATTGTACCTTTGCCAACAATGGCGTGTCCAATTTCGGGGGTCAGGGCGCAGGAAGCCGGACCAATCCTTCCATCGTGCTTACCAACTTCTTTAACAATCCGGAATTCAATGCTTCCAAGGGGAGGTATGAATATGTCGAGCGGAAAGGCGACCTCGAGGAGGCTACCTTCAATAGCAGCATTATTTATGGCACACTCGACAACGAACTGATGTTTGTCGACAATGAAGAAAACGGTTTCAACTATTATTTCAATCACTGCCTGCTGAAGGAAAACCCGGATTCCATCAACCTGGATGATCCGGTTCATTTCAATGCTGTCAAACTCAACAAAGATCCTGAATTTGTAAATGACACCGACCGCTATGCACTGGATTACCGGCTGGATACGCTTTCTCCGGCCAAAGACAGCGCCAGCGCAGACCTGGTAAAGGAATTCCTCTTCCTTCAATACGATTACGACGGGATTTCAAGAATGCTGGACAACGGTCCCGATATGGGCGCATTCGAAAGAAAGGAGGATTGATCCTTGAAATCAATCCCGGAGTCCTTCCTTTTCCTCCTGATTCTCATCCTTGCAGGTATTCTTCTTTGCCCTGTTTCGGGACAGATCAACCGGAATGCACAGCCGGAAACCTCAGCCGGATGCAGTGCAGAAACTTTTGCATCGGACAACCGGGTGCGGATGGTTTTTTACAACACGGAGAACCTGTTTGATACAATGGATGATTCCGCGACCGCCGATGAGGATTTCCTGCCCGATGGAGCAATGCACTGGACTTACAGCAGATACAAAGCCAAGCTCGACAAGGTATGCAAGGTCATTACGGCCATAGGAGGATGGAAGGCCCCCGATATTATCGGATTATGTGAAATAGAAAACGATTATGTACTGCGTGACCTTATATATTATACCCCCCTGGTGAAATTTGAATACCGGTACATTCATAAGAATTCAGCCGACCTCCGTGGAATTGATGTGGCATTGCTTTATAATCCTGCTACCATAAGGATACTCGAAAAAAACTTCATTCCGGTAGTGTTACCCGACAGCCTCCAGAAATACACGCGGGATATCCTGTACACCAAAATAACGCTGGGTAAAAACGATACCCTGCACATTTTTGTCAACCACTGGCCTTCAAGAAGCAGTGGTTTTCTGGAAACCGAACCTTTTCGTATCCATACTGCCACCCTGTTGCGAATGAAAATTGATTCGGTGCTCCGTTCGGGTCCTCATCCTGAAATCCTTGTCATGGGAGATTTCAATGACGGGCCTTTTGATAAAAGCCTTTCGCAGGTGGTCCTGGCAAAAACGGACACAGGGATGCTGATTCCCGGAGATCTATATAACCTGGCGGCCGGTTATGAAATACGAAATCCGGTGGGGTCCCATAAATTCAGAGGGCAGTGGAACATGCTCGACCAGATCATCGTATCGGGCAACCTGCTGAACGGGCAGAAAGGACTTAGGACAGGACGGGATTGTTTTTCGGTTTTTGCCGGGCCCTATTTGCTTACGGAAGACAATCGCTATATGGGGGTAGAGCCCTTCCGTACATACAAAGGGCCGGTTTACCTTGGCGGATTCAGCGATCATTTGCCGGTGATGGTGGATTTATTCTGGTAAAACAATGGTTTGGCGGTGTATGTTCCGTCAAACCATTATTTTATGCATATTTGCAGGATGGATGGCAAATTTGCAGTTGCGCTTATACATCACAGGGTAATGGGCTATGTATTCCAGCCCGTCATTTTATACCCCGTTCAGGGAAAAGAATTCTATACAGTTTCCGACCGGATATCCAAAGCCAACCTGGCTCAGTATGAATCACTCCTCGGCAGAGATCCCGCAGAAATCACCCGCATTGTGGATGAATACAGCGACAACCAGCTGCTGAAAGTATTCTCCAAAAAGAAGGTCAGCGTTCAGGACTTCTTTACTGCAATGACCCCTGACTTTTTTTCCCTTCAGCTCCGTCCCTATCTCGAAAAAAGGATACTGCGCTGCATCGATATTCTTGCCGGCAATGATATTCCGGTATATCAGAAAAAAAAGATGAACAATATATACGAGTCCGACCGCATACTCATCACGGAAGAAAAGGCCACTGCCGTTTTCAATTTCCATAAAATCCCCGAAGGGCTGAAATATTTCCTTACCATCCGGTACGCAGCCGATGAGATCAAACTTACGGGAAAAGATGTATATGTGCTGACCAACGAGCCCTGCATCATTGTTCTGGAACAGAAGATTTACCGCTTTGACGATATTGACGGCAAAAAGCTGACTCCTTTTTTTAAAAACCCCTTTGTGACCATTAAAAAGGATGCGGAACGCAAGTATTTTGAAAGCTTTGTCCGTAACAGCATCCGGCATTTTGCTGTGCACGCAGAGGGTTTTGAAATACAGGATACGATCCTTAGTCCCCGCCCCGTCCTTTCCCTCGATAAAACCCTCGAAGGCAGGCCTGCTTATACCCTTTGTTTCGAATACGATGAAAAAACCATCTACCCCGCCAACCAAAAGACAGACCAGAAAGTGACCTATACCGAAACCAACGGCCATGTGGTTTTTCACCGGCTTGCCAGAAATTATTCCCTTGAAAACCATTTTATCTCAGCCTTGTTAAAGCTTGGACTGACGAACCGGAAAGATTCCCTTTTCCTTCCCCTCGAACTTCAGTACAGGGAGGATCATTATCTTTTTTATGAACTGGTCAACTGGTTGAATTTCAATAGCGAAGAACTTCAGCAACTGGGATTTGAGATCCGCCAGGAAGTCTCTCCCTCGAAATATTATTTAAAATCCATACAGGTCAGACTCGATGTCAGTCCTCAGCAAGCGGACTGGTTCGACATAATGGCTGTCGTGTCGCTCGACGAATACACTATTCCTTTTGCACGGTTCCGTCAGCACATCCTTGAGGGCCGGCGGGAATACACCTTACCCGATGGCCGTATCATCATCCTGCCCGAGGAATGGTTCGCCCGGTTTAAGGACCTGTTATCCTTCTCCACGACGGAGAAAGATATTCTCAGGCTCGGAAAACAGCATTACCCCCTGCTGGAGAGCAACCTGAAAGAATATGCCCAGGCTTATGCGGGCAAGCTGAAGAAGATGTTTGATTCGGAATACAAAGAATACGGTCTCCCCGAAGGAATTCAGGCTGCATTAAGGGATTATCAGAAAAAAGGATTTCAGTGGATGCTCCACCTTTATCATCATGCCTTTGGAGGCTGTCTTTCCGACGACATGGGGCTGGGGAAAACCCTGCAGACCATAACCCTGATGCAGCAGGTGATAAAACAGGAGCAGGAAAAATACTACGGTCCCGTCGCATCGAGGTTTGAAAGGCAACTTACCATTTTTGATGCCATGCCGTCGAAGTCCGGGAAGATAAAGCCATCGCTGGTGGTCGTTCCCACTTCCCTGGTGCATAACTGGATGAACGAGATCAGCCGTTTTGCCCCGGGCATCCGGACAGGCTTCTATGGTGGACCGAACCGTCGGAATTTCCGGCACTATTTTGATTCCCTTGACCTTATTGTATCTTCTTACGGCATTGTCCGGAATGATTCCGAATTGCTTGAGAATTTCACCTTTCTTTATGTAATCCTCGATGAAAGCCAGGTCATTAAGAATCCGCATTCAAAGACCTACAAGGCGGTGAATCGTTTGCAGGCCGACCATCGACTTGTACTGACCGGTACGCCAATTGAAAACACCCTTTCCGATCTGTGGGCGCAGATGAATTTTCTGAATCCCGGCCTGCTGGGCACTTTTGACTTTTTCAGAAATGAATTCGTAATCCCCATTGAAAAAGAAGAGGATCCGCATCAGCGGCAAATCCTGCAAACCATAATCAAACCCTTTATTTTGCGACGTACCAAAAAAGAGGTTGCCCCCGAACTGCCCGAAATTATGGAACAGATGATCCGGTGTGATATGTCGGAGGATCAGAGCGCCTTTTATGAATCGGAAAAGTCGAAGGTGCGCAACCTTATTATGGACAATATTCATACGATCGGGCTTGAAAAATCGGCCATCCTCATCCTGCAATCCCTGACCCGGCTGAGGCAGATCGCCAGCCATCCCCTGCTGGTGGATGAAAATTACAGTGCCAATTCCGGAAAATACGAGATCATCCTGGATAACATCAACAATGTGCTGGCGGAAGGCCATAAGG
>JAGDMB010000221.1 GCA_017860375.1 Bacteroidota bacterium
TCATAGGATTCCATCATGCCTTCTGCATTCAGCTGGTTATAGTTTGTTTTATTCCGGATCACCGAAAGGTTGCCCTCGAATAAAAGTCTTGAACCTGCATGGAAAGCTCCGGATAATTCCAGACCGGCACGGTAACTTTTGCCGGCATTCTTGCGGACAAAAGCACCATCCTCATTTATTTCACCGGTAAGGACAAGCTGGTTCCTGTAATTCATCAGAAAAATGTTCCCTGCATAAGTGAAATTTGCTGCTTTTCCCCGCAATCCGGCTTCAAAGTCATAAAGGGTTTCATGTTCCGGCTTTTCGCCTTCAGCTGCCTCGATATAATCATCCCGGATTGGCTCCCGGTTGGCGACGCTGTAGGAAACATAAAGTGACCCTGCTTTCGGAAGCGAATACGTGATACCTGCCTTGGGATTCAGGAAGTGAAAGGTTTCATCGATCATTAGCCGCTGTGAATCGGGTTCATAACCGGAAACCGCGTAGTGGATATTCCGGTATTGCAGGTCTCCGTATAGTGTCAACCGGTGAGCCAGCCTGTAAATGGCTTTCAGGTATACGTTCCGATCTGATTTCATACCGGTATTATCATAATAGATGTGATGATTTCCGGTTTGGCTTGCATATTCCGCCCAAATGACCTCACCGTAATGCCTTGCATTGTCATATTTGTTAACAGATCCCCCAAGGGTGAGATCAATTTTATTGAGGTTAAGCTGCAACGAATAAGTGAATCCGTAAAAATCATTATCGAGCCAGCGTCTGCGGATAAGATCAGTGGTATTGACCGTATCCTGGTAAAAATAGGTGATGGAATCACCCGTTATGAGGCTGTCCCTGCCAAAATATAGTTCCTGCATTCCATAACCGGAAAATGACTGATCCTGCATGTATTCCTCATAATAACCTCTTCCCCTGGTATAATGTCCCGAGAGGTGAGCCATTAAACGAGGGGTCATCTGGTGCGAAAAGTGAAGCTGGTAATAATCCTGCTGATAATGATCCACCTGATTTCCATAGAAGGAAAGACTTCCGTCTTCGTTAAAGATAGCTCCTGCCCAATTAAAGGTTCGCGCTGTATCAAGCGTCTGCGCATCCACTCCGTACCATGCCTGATAGGTATTTTCAAGTCCGCTGAACACCACAGCCTTGACCAGGGTTTTTGCGCTGTAATACCCTGTCTGCAGGTAGAATGATTTCAGACTGGAAGAGGCCCTGTCGATATATCCATCGGAAGAGATCAGGGACGCTCTGCCGTCGAAAAACCAATGATTGTTCAGCAGTCCGGTACCGAATTTCACGGTGTTCTTCCACGTGTTGAAAGAACCGAAGGCCGTGCTGATTTCGCCATAGGGTTCAGCACTGATGGCATCAGTTTCTATCGTAATGGATGCCCCGAAAGCCCCGGCACCGTTTGTGGATGAGCCCACTCCACGCTGGATCTGAAGGTTGTTGACAGAGCTGGCCAGGTCGGGCAGGTCCACCCAGAATACATTATGGGATTCCGGATCGTTGACCGGAATGCCGTTGATGGTAACGTTTATCCGCGTCATATCGCTTCCCCGGATACGGATCCCTGTGTAGCCAACGCCGTTACCGGCGTCGGAAGTGGTGGTGACCGAAGGTTCATTGGCGATCAGATAGGGTAAATCCTTCCCAGGATTCTCACGGATCAGGGCTTCTCCTGAGACCAGACTGAAAGTGGTGGGTGTACTTTGCGTGGCCCGCACGGCCGATACCACCACCTCTTCCCCCATGAGGGCAGATTCGTGCAGAATAAAATCAAGCCGGATATTCCCGTCCAGTATGATTTTATTTTCCCCGGGAATGTAGCCGACATAGGAAACCATAACCGTGTATTCACCTGATTTTAAGCCGTTAAGATAGAAAAAGCCCTGCCGGTCGGTGGAGGTTCCCAGGAAAGTGCTTTTAAGGGTAACATGTGCACCGGCCAGGACATTGCCTTCGCCGTCCTTAACAGTGCCGGTGATGGAAAACTGCGCATCCGCCTGCCATGGTAAAATGACGAATGCAAGTAAAACCAGTACCTGCTTCATTTCATGCCATATTATGTTTTGCATTAGCCGGGGGCACCGTAATACGATGTCCCCAATTCCCTTCGCCGGCATTACCCGGATCAGGTTCTAAGGGTATAATCTCAGCCTGTTGTTTTAAGGCACCCCCTTAGTGAAAGCTCGGATAAAGATAGAAAATTTTGTTTACAGCAGAAAGAATTTAATCTGAAAACAAGAACCAGTACTATAAAATAGTTTACAGATTAACAAGTTGACGGATTGACAGATTTTTTGTGAATTCCTGATCTGTGAAACCCTTAAATCTGTAAACCTGTAAACCTGTAAACCGGTTAATCTGTAAATCTGTCAATCTGTAAATCTTTACATCCCCAATTTTCAAACTCTTGAACTCTCAAATTTTCAAACTCTCAAACTTTTGAACCTTCATACATTGTCAATACCGTTTATCGTTCACAGGCTTTCCTTCTCCACCTGGAATACATCCTTGAATGCTTTTTCAAGAGTATCCTTCGGCAGGGCCCCCATGGCCATCTGAGGCTGACCCGTCAGCGGTACAAACAACAGGGAGGGAATGCTCTGAATGCCGAACATGGAGGAAAGTTCCCGTTCTTCCTCGGTGTTTACCTTATATATGTCTACCTTGTCCACGTATTCTTTTGAAAGATCCTCAAGAATTGGGGCCACCATTTTGCAGGGACCGCACCAGTCGGCATAAAAATCAATCAGACAGGGCCGGCTTCCTTCGTATTTCCATTCCTTGTTCTTCTCAAAATCAAATACTTTCGTCCTGAAAGTTTCTTTGGTTAAATGTTCTAACATATATTTACTTTTTAATTCTTAAATGGTGAATCTTTCAATATCCTAAGCTGGAATCCGAAGCGGATTTTAAATCTGCTTCGGGTTATCCTGTATTCAAATTTGATACCAATGCATTAATTAACCCATCCGGGATACGAAAAGTTCAAATAATTGTAATTTTGTCAGAGAAAATAACATATTGTCATATATAAATATGAATATATGTCTTGAAAATAAAATATTCTCCATTGTTTCGGACATAGTAAGCGACAAGGATCTGCCGTGTTTCGTAATCGGGGGTTATGTACGCGATCTTTTGATGAAAAGGGAATCGGATGATATTGATATCGTGGTACTCGGCAGCGGAATCGACCTGGCAAAGGAAGTGGCTGAACGGATCGGCCCCGGAACAAGGGTCAATGTTTTCAGGAATTTCGGGACCGCCATGCTGCGTTACGAAAATCTCGAGATTGAATTTGTCGGGGCGCGCAAAGAATCCTACCGCAGCGATTCGCGAAAACCGGTTGTGGAAGACGGCACCCTCGAAGATGACCAGAAACGCCGTGATTTTACTATAAATGCACTCGCCCTGTCCCTTAACCGGAATTCCTTTGGTGAACTCATTGATCCCTTTAACGGACTGGATGACATTGAAAGGAAAATAATCCGGACCCCGCTTGAACCGGATATTACCTATTCCGATGATCCGTTGCGTATGATGCGGGCTATCCGGTTTGCCACACAGCTGGATTTCAGGATCGAGGAACAATCGCTGAAATCAATTGCCCGAAACCGCGAAAGAATATCCATTATTTCACAGGAGAGAATCACCGACGAGCTGAACAAAATAATGGCTGTTCCTCAGCCTTCCTCCGGCTTCCGGTTGCTTGACAAAACCGAACTGCTGCCCTTGCTTATGCACGAGGTTGCCGCAATGAAAGGCGTGGAGGAAAAAGAAGGCAAAGGCCATAAGGACAATTTTCATCACAGCCTGAAGGTGCTGGACAACCTGTCCGCCAGAAGTGACAATATATGGTTGCGGTGGGCTGCCCTGCTGCATGACATCGGGAAACCCCTCACTAAAAAATATTCGGAAGAACATGGCTGGACCTTTCACGGACATGATTTCACCGGCTCAAAAATGATCCCCGGCTTTTTCAACCGGCTCCGGCTGCCCATGGGTCTGCCTATGAAATATGTGCAGAAACTGGTGTTGCTGCACCTCAGGCCCATCGTTCTGGCACAGGAGGAAGTGACCGATTCCGCCGTGCGGAGACTTCTTTTTGAGGCAGGCGATGATATCGATGATCTGATGGACCTTTGCGAATCGGATATCACTTCCAAAAATGACGAGAAGGTCCGTCGCTACCTGAATAACTTTAAACTGGTACGGCAAAAGCTGATCGAGATAGAGGAGAAGGACCGCATCCGGAACTTCCAGCCTCCCGTTGACGGGGAATACATCATGAAAACCTTCGGGTTGACGCCATGCAGAGAAGTAGGTATCATTAAGGATTCCATAAAAGATGCCATTCTCGATGGTGTGATCGGGAATAATTTTGAAGAAGCGTATACCCTCATGCTGGCAAAAGCAGCAGAGTTAGGGTTAAAAATAAAAGAATCAGGTGAATAAACCTTACAGGCAGGGGTAATCCCGTTATGAACAGAAACGTATCCCGTGAAAAATTTTGTTTACCTTCTGCCTGTCTTGCGGATCCGCAAGAGAGTAAAATCAGGTCAGCAATTCCAGTATCTGATCCGGGGTAATGTCCTTTAATGTACTGCTGCTGCCGGCGAAAACTTCCGCCAGGTGTGATTTCCTTTCCTGAAGTTTCAGGATCTTTTCTTCAATGGTATCTTTGGAAATGAAACGATAGATAAATACATTCTTCTCCTGCCCGATACGGTGCGCCCGGCTGACGGCCTGCTCCTCCACAGCCGGGTTCCACCAGGGATCAAGGAGAAAGACATAGTCGGCAGCCGTCAGGTTCAGCCCGAAACCTCCGGCTTTTATGGAGATAAAAAACAAGCGTGTGGTCTCGTCGTTCTGAAAGGCATCCACGATTTTCTGCCGGTTTTGGGTATCTCCGGTCAGCAGTTTATATGGAATTCCCCGGGTATCGCAATAATCCGTGAACAGTTTGAGATGTTTTACGAAGGACGAAAATATGAGCGCCTTATGGCCTTCCGCCAGCACATTGTTGATGT
>JAGDMB010000222.1 GCA_017860375.1 Bacteroidota bacterium
GGAAAAGCCCGCCAGTTGCTGGAAGATATCCGCAGCGGCAAAAGCCAGTTCCACGCCATCGAGATCATGGCATGTCCGGGTGGCTGTATCGGAGGTGGCGGACAACCGTTGCATCATGGTAATTTCGGGATCCTGAAAAAACGGATGGAAGCCATTTACCGCGAGGATAAAAATAAACCGATCCGCAAGTCACATGAGAATCCATACATTATTAAACTGTACGAGGAATTTCTGGGCAAGCCATTGAGCGAAAAGTCGCATAAACTGCTGCATACTCATTATGTGGATAAAAGGAAAAGAATTATTTATATTTAACGGTAACGAATAACTCCAATCAGCATATGTCACGAATAAAAGTTGAGCTTAAAAAAAAGGATGTGGATACCATTAAAGAGATCTGCAAATCCTTTGATAACAACCCGGGTGAACTCATCAATGTATTGCATAAGTCACAGCATACCTTCGGATACCTGCCCGCCGAGATTCAGGAAGTGGTGGCTATTGAGCTTAATGTTCCCCTGGCCAAAGTTTACGGCGTGGTTACATTCTATTCCTTTTTCAGCATGGTTCCCAAAGGCAAGCACCCGGTTTCGATTTGCACCGGGACTGCCTGCTATGTCCGTGGTGCTGAAAATGTGCTTGCAGAGTTTAAAAAAGAACTTAAGATCGATGTGGGTGAAACCACTGCCGACGGAATGTTCTCCATCAGCTGCCTGCGCTGTGTAGGAGCCTGTGGACTTGCCCCTGTGGTCATGGTGGGTGACAAAACCTATGGCCGGGTTTCCCCCGAAATGGTAAAAGATATCATCAAGGAATACGAGGAATGACACATAACCCTTGCGGGAATGTCCTTTCGCTGAGCTCCTTTCAGTCAGCTCGCCTCCCCGCACGGGTATTCTTCTGATCAACAGAAATGTCCTTTTCATGGTCGGTTTCGTTTTTTTCATCAACGAATTGCAACTTCTGCTGCAATATGGCGTAAATTTATCGTTGAATGTTTGTTTCAAAAGAAACACAATTTTTATCCGATAAAGCGTTATAAGTATTAAACAAACTATTAATTTGTCTATGAAAAGGTTATTATTGATTCTTATGGTGGCTGTATTTATCGCCGGCATGCTTATCTCGTGCAACCAGAACATTTGTCCCGCCTATTCTTCAACAGACGATACCGAACAGACAGAAAAGAATGCCTGATCATTGAATATTTGTTTTTTTTCCATAATTTTGACCGGCAATATGATGGTTAAAATAATTGGATTTATATGAAAAAAATTTCGGCCATTGCTTTTCTGGTTGTATTCTTTGTATTAACGATTGTTGCATGCAGCTCTACCCGTAACATATGTCCTGCTTACAGCAACAGTGATACCGAACAATCCGATCAACAAAACGGCTAGGATCATCCTCCGGCCCATTCAAATCGCACAACCGGTTTACGGACCGGTTTGTTTATTTTAAAAAAGGTGCAAAGAATATCAGGCGTATTTTTGGTTTGTCTGTTCCCTATAATTGCATGCGCGCAGGGAGAAATCGATACCCAGGAAAAGATCCTGTACCGGAATGAGAGAAGCTTGGCCTTTCTATTGAATTCTAACGGATTAGGAGGAAATTTCCGGTATGCAAAGCGCATTACCTACCTGAAGAAGACCCTGTATGAAGTAGATGTGGTCAACATTAAACATCCGAAAGAAGTAAAAATATATTCCAATTACAACGCCTCCAACACCAGCAAAAGCTATGTCTACGGTAAAACAAACGTTTTCATCAACCTCAGGGCCGGTATTGGTTTTCAGCGGGAGATATTTCAAAAACAGGACCGCGACGGAATAGCCATACGGTATTTCTACAGTTTTGGCCCTGATATCGGATTCGCCAAACCGATCTATTACAATTATGTCACCATACTGGTAGACTCCAATAACCAGGTTTATTATGAGACCATGACGGAAAAATTCGTCAGCCAGCATCCGAATGCCACGGATATTCTTGGGAGGGCTTCTTTCTTTAAGGGCTTCAACGAGATTTCCGTAATTCCGGGTGTCTTTGCAAAACTTGGTCTGACGATGGAATTCGGGAAGAAGGAACAGATTATCAATGCACTTGAAGGAGGATTTGTCTTCGATGCCTTTATTAAAAGGGTTCCGCTTATGGCCACCGAACAAAATCCCTGGTTTTACCCCTCCCTTTTCATCAGCTACCGTTTCGGCAAGTCCATCGATGTGAGCGGAAAGCAACAAAAGAAGAACAAAGTGGATGAATTGCTGATGCAGTAGAGATTTGCTTTCATACAATTTTTGTGGTTGTTGGGATTTTTTTTAACTTCGCCTCTGTAGGTAAAACTGAAAGTCCGCATTCTTATTCATAATTTATAATTCTAAATTTATCATACTATGGCTAAAATAAAAGTAGGTATCAATGGTTTTGGAAGAATCGGAAGACTTGCATTCCGGGCTTCGATGTTAAGAAATGATATAGAGGTTGTCGCAATCAACGACCTTCTCGATGTGGAATACATGGCCTATATGCTCCGTTACGACACCATTCACGGGCATTTTAAAGGCTCCGTAGAGGTGAAGGACGGCAGGCTTGTTGTGAACGGAAATTCGATCCGTGTAACCGCCGAAAAAGACCCGGCCAACCTGAAATGGAACGAAGCGGGTGCAGATTATGTAATTGAATCAACCGGCCTGTTCCTCACCAAAGAAAAGGCAGAAGCCCATCTTAAGGCAGGTGCTAAAAGGGTTGTATTGTCAGCCCCCTCAAAAGATGATACCCCCATGTTCGTTGTCGGTGTGAACCATACGACATACCAGAAAGAAATGAATATGGTTTCCTGCGCGTCCTGCACAACAAACTGCCTCGCTCCGGTTACCAAGGTCCTGCACGACACTTTCGGCATTGTGGAAGGCCTTATGACTACCGTTCACTCCACTACCGCAACCCAGAAAACTGTTGACGGGCCTTCCATGAAGGACTGGAGAGGCGGACGGGCCGCATCCGGAAATATCATTCCTTCCTCCACCGGTGCAGCCAAGGCCGTGACCAAAGTTATACCGGCGCTGAAAGGAAAACTCACCGGCATGGCTTTCCGTGTTCCCACGTTAAACGTTTCGGTTGTTGACCTCACCTGCCGCCTTGAAAAGGCCACCACATATGAAGATATCTGCGCTGCCATGAAGAAGGCCGCTGACGGTGAACTGAAAGGCATTCTCGGGTATACACAGGACGAAGTTGTTTCCAGTGATTTTATAGGTGATTCCCGCACTTCTATTTTCGATGCCAAGGCAGGAATCATGCTTAATCCGAATTTCGTTAAGATCATTGCCTGGTATGACAATGAATGGGGATATTCCTGCAAGCTGCTGGATATGATTGCCCATATGGATACGGTGAAATAGAACCAAGAACCAAGAACCAAGAGTCAAGAGCCAAGAGCCAAGAACCAGGAGTAAATACGGGTTCTTCAAAAAAAACAGGAGAAAATGCCCCCGTTTGCAAACGGGGGCATTTTTTATTGAATATATTCGATCAGATTAAATGGCAGCCGTACAGAAGTCTTGTAGTGTTCTCCCAGGCTGAAGATGGCTTCATCGTCCTCCTCGTAATACCAGTTGATAATGCATTTATACCCTTCATCCTGTTTCCTTTTCAGAATCCTGAATATGCCCAAAAGGTATTTCGATGATCCGCTGTTTACATATTCGAGATTCAGGTCAAAACGGGTAACATCAGCCGGGTTTTTGTAATACTGATCGATCCATTCAAGCAGCCTTTCAAAGAAATCGCCGGGATTTTCGGGAATCGATCTGCCATCAATCCGAAGATGACCTGTGAGAGCATTAAACTCTACACTTGGAGTACTATTTGTCTTTTCAATGATCAGCTCTTTCATACTATAGTGTGTATTAATATTATTCATATCGTAGCGCAACAATAGGGTCAAGTTTGGATGCTTTGGCAGCCGGATAATAACCCGAGATCAATCCTACCAGAAAACACAAAACAATGCCTGAAAAGATCCACACCCAGGGCACAACAAAACTGGATTGAAACAGCATGGATAAAATCTTCCCGACCACAATGCCTAAAATGATTCCGATAGCGCCCCCAATCTGGCAGATAAGGATGGCTTCAAATAAAAACTGCTGACGGATAATCCGACTTTTTGCACCTATAGCTTTCCGGATACCGATTTCCGTTGTTCTTTCCGTTACCGAAACCAGCATAATGTTCATCAGGCCAATGGCTGCCCCTATGAGGGTTACAATTCCGATCAGCGTGGCAGCGATCAATACGGCACTCAGTACATCTTTAAGCATATTCGAAAGAAAATCACTCTTTGTAATATTAAAATCCGATTCGTCCGTTACCTTAAGTCGCCGCACCGACCGGAAAAGGCTTTCGGCATATCCTTCTGTCGCTTCCGCAAGCAGCACATCGGATGGGGTAATACTGATGGAGTAATTCCGGTTTGGACTTGAGAAATACTGGCGGACACTCGAATAGGTGAGAATACAAAGATTATCGCTGCTCATTATACTGGATCCCTTTTCCTTCAGGACGCCGATGACTACGAATTTTCCATTGCCCACACTCACCACTTTGTTGAGGGGATCCGTGTCTTTTTTGAATAATTTCCTGGCAAGTGAACTGCCCAATACGACCACATTCCGGTTCATCAGCACATCCTGATAGGAAATATTGCGTCCCTTTTCAATTTCATAGCCGGCTGTGAGCACGTAGTTCTCATCGGCTCCGATCACGTCAATATTGGGATGCGTTCTTTCGGATCTGTATTTCACCACGGCCATACCCGAAGCATGTGTGGAGATAGAAACGGTTGCCGGAAACGAGAAACGTTCCTTGAATTCCTTAGCCTGCCTGTGCGATATATAGGGATTATTCTTTCTCCGGTAATGCTGATCGCCCATCTGGATAACCCAACTGCGGCTTTCAATGGTGAACGTGTTGGCACCCATTGTGGCAAATTGTGTCGTTATGGTG
>JAGDMB010000223.1 GCA_017860375.1 Bacteroidota bacterium
GGAATACGATCCGCAATTCGAAAAATGGAGGCATTTTACTCTGCCTGCTGATCAGGGGACCATAATTTCGGAAGCCTTTGAGTTTAATAAAAACCTGTGGTTCCTTACCAACAAGGGACTGATTAAATTCAACCCCCGGCTGAACAGCCAGGAGTACTTCTTTCACCCAGCCCTTGAAGCCGGCCACCTGAAGAGCATGCTTTATGAAAACGAGGCGATATGGGCCCTCAGCGACGATAAGCTTTTCTATATTCAATCCGAAAGTCAGGTTTTGAAAGAATTCGAAGGGAATTATTACCTTGAGGGAACGGCTCCCGGCAATTTCAACCTTGACGCAAGCGAGATCTGGATAACGACGGATAAAAATGTATTGCAGTGGAAACGGATAGCCAAAACCTGGAAGGTCATTGATTACGCTTCAGGAGTATCCGATTCGGCTTATGCGAATGTATTTATCAGCGGCGGCCTGGCATTGCTGGTGAATGAAGACATCGTTGATTACCGGCTGACGGCAGACGGACCCTGGAAAAAATACAAGCTGGTAGCAGGTGTGGGTTCCGGCGCAGGCAGCCGGAAATTCTTCGCAACGCTATTCGATAATGAGCAAGGAGGGTATATAGCGCTGGGAAAAAATGAATTGCGGCTCGACGGTACGAGAGCCACCTATGTTTACAATAAAGGCTTTGACGGAAAGATCACGTCGGGAGAACGGCTGGACATCAAAAGCCAGCTGACCCTTGGAGAGAACCATTCCATTTACGGATTTTATAACAATATCGATTACAGTGAAAACATGTATGGACTGCGGTACAAGAGCACGAATCCGAACGAACCCATACGCGAGGTGAACCTTGGGGATTTCAGAAGGGATCCGGGGACCATCCCCTTTGGAGAAAATGCCAGTATTTACGGAGCAAATGCCTGGCTTCAGGCCGGCAAGAAAACGGAACGGTTCAAACGGAGTCTTGTCAGCTCCAAAGCTCTGACCGGTCAGCTTAGGTCTCAGAGAGAATTTGAATACTACCAGGGCGCCACAACCCGGTTTAATCTGCCCAATCTTCCAGCTGACAAGACACCTGAACAGGTTGAGGTATACCTTGACGACAGAAATCCCGCGACCAACACCGGAAACACAATAGAACATACCACGATTGCAGCGACAGCCGGAGATTTCGACAGGCTCATCGAAACCGAGGATTATTATTTTCATGCCGGATTCAGAGCTCTTAAGCTGAATGCTGTTATTCTTCCCTCCTATTCTCTGGTGATCCGGTACACAGTAAATGGTCAGGTGTACGAAGATATCCTGCAAGCGGACGGACTGACCACATCGCGCCAGAACATTTATTTTCTCAACGGCCAGCTTATTTATCCCAATTCTGTAAAGCTTGAAATTGCGGACAGCCTGAACAATATCCAAAACCTTAACCAATACGGCATAGACGAGGATAACGACGGAACAGCCGATCCGGGGTGGATCGATTATGAAAACGGCTACCTTACCTTTCCGGACGCCCGTCCTTTCCCCGACAATACCTATGATTCATCGGCCCAACCGGTTTATCATATCCAGGTGGAATTTGAAACACGCCGATCGCTGATCAAACTCAGCCATACGGACCTGGTCCGCGGAACCGAGACCGTATCGCTTGACGGGCTGCAGGCTATACAGGGTTCCGATTATGTGCTGGATTACACCAATGGCACACTGGTTTTTGTAAAGGAAGGAGTGGTCACACTCGATACACGGATAGAGATCGAATACGAATATTACCTGGGCACACAAAACAACCGAATCAACAGTGTTTCGGTGAATTTCAGCCCGTCCGACAACTTTTATGTCCAGGCGGACTACCTGAATTTCAATAAATCCGTGACCCATTCATCCGATTCATCGACCAATCTGGTAAGCCTTCACAGCGAAATCCGGAAGGATTTCGGTGAGCGGGTCGATACCAGGCTGATTACGGGTATCGCCTACCAGGCAGACAGCAATAAATTGTCCGGTGCCTATCTCGAGGGACTGCTGAGTACGTCAAAGTTCAGGTTTCAATCCAAGTATACCCGCTATGATGAAAGCTATACCAACCTGTACGAACCGCAAAGCATAATCGGAAAGACTAAAAATACGCTGCAGTTCTTTTCAACCATGGATCCGCTGAAATTTTTACGCCTTACAGGCGAATGGAAAAAAGAGGAGGCATTTTCGGTAAATTCAACTGAACCCCCCGAGAACCGGCTCGGCAATTATGCGGCACTCCTGCATAAAACGAACCTGCCCTCATGGCAGATCAGCTACCAGGATGTGGTCACGAATACGGATTCGGGTAAAATGCAAAAGGCATTCCTGACGAATCAGCTGGAATACCAGCTTCCCGAAAATTTGCTTCAGGTTCTGCACATCAGGAGTTTGAAAATTGACGCCTATATGCGGCAGGGAAAACAGTCGGGGCAGGAAATACTGGGAACCGGCGACCAGCGTTTCAATCATAAATACCTCCGGGTAAATTCAAATATCACCGATCAGATCGTGGGATCCTTTTACTACCGGAGAAACGATTATTACAACGATTCCGATTCGTCGGACAATTATCTGTTATCGCGGAATGAACATGTGTTAATTACCTTCTCCCAGGAACAGTGGCGTGTGCTGCAGATCAACCTCAGTGCGGAGAACACGCTGGAACAGAATCCACTTGACGGAAGCACGTATACCAGTGCCCGGATCAACAATTTTTCCCAGGCTAATTTCCGGTTTTCCCCCGGTCAGTTGTGGGATAAACTGAATCCGCTTTATTTTGAATTCAATATAAACCAATCCGCCATGTCCTGGGGGACAACCGATGAACCGACCGGTCATTATCTCTGGCAGTTTTATAACACCGGAAACGGTATGCTGGACTATTCCCAGCAAAACTCCAATTATTATGTGAAAAACGAATTTCGTCCCACCCCGAAGATTATCCTGTACAGCCTGCTGGAATGGAATAACCTTGATATCAGGAACGGGGAAAGCGAACTCTCGCAGTTCTACAGGCGCTGGAATGAAAAACTTGAACTCAAGCTGGGGTATACGTTGAGGGTGATTTTGCAATACAAGCAGTTTTACCAGGATAAAGGCTATTCAAGAATTTACCGCTATTACGAACCTTCGGCATGGATCGAGCACCGCTGGACCAGCAGCCTGCAGGATATCGTGAATCTGCAATACCGGATCATTGCCGAACAGGATAACAACCTTTTATCCAACGGTTCAAACCTGATCATGGGCTACAACATCATCTGGAGAAAAGAAAAAATCATCGGGCTGAAACGCCTGGAGATACGGAACGATATTGCCGAGAACATTACCTTGTCTGAAGGGGCCAGCGAGATGAAGAACTACCTGCTGACCAACAGCACCTCTGTGGATATATATCCTGTATCTTCGGCTATTATCCGGTTTCAGGTTCAATACAGGAATAACAACGACAGGCTGATGTCATCCAACCGCTATTCCGATTTCGCTTTCAATTTCAAGTTCATTCTGAGGTTCTGATCCGGAGAGGAATAGAAAGCCCCCTCTGTCTATTTAATAGCTCAAATTCCTGTTCACCTCGATTTTAATAATTTCTCTGTCCTGCATTCCAAAATAGATATTCTTCTCCGGAGAACCAAGTTCATTAATACTCCCGCTTACTTTATTGTCACCCTGCCAGTCAATTCCCCCATCGTTGGTAATATGAAGGGTGGACTCCCATACACGACAATTACCATTTGAGTAATTGCGCTTTCCGAACACGATCCCATCCTTTTCAGAAGTAAAAAACAGTCCGGTTATTCCAACCGGAGAATAGTCAAATTCGGTAAATGACAAACCTCCGTCGGTGGTTTTCAATAATCCGGAGGAATAGGTACCCAGAAAACCGGTATTCTCACTGATAAATTGTATGCGATTGAAATGCCTTATAATTTTTGCATTCTGAGGAGTAAGGTTGTTCCAGGTATTCCCTCCGTCAGTGGTTTTAAACAGGTTGTTGAACAGTCCGCACATATACCCCGTTTCATGATTCAGAAAGAATATTTTTTCAATCGTTCCCGTAAGTTCCAGGGTGAATTCCTCCCAGGTTGTCCCGCCGTCATTTGTTTTAGCGAGCAGGCCCTCACCAACGGCAAATCCGGTAAGGTTATCCACAAATGCAATGGAAACCAGTTTACCTTTCGCGGGTGTCGTCTGTTTTTCCCAGGTTTCACCCCTGTTTGTCGTCTTTAAAACAATACTTCCGCGAGGGACACAACCGGTTCCGGAGCAATCCGATTCACCCCCAACCGCAAAACCGGTATTTGCATCATAAAAATACAAGGAATACAGCTGTATATCTGCATCCGTATTGCATTCCTTCCATGAAAACCCTCCGTTTCGGGTAACCAGAATAGTATTATCCGTACACAGGGCGTATCCGTTTTGAGTGCTGGTAAAAAAGACCGACTGCAGGTATTTCCCTGCCGGTATTGAAATTCGTGTTATCCTTACATTATCAAGCTTTGGAGACGCCTGGTAATAGGTGCTGCCGGAATAAACCGCACACTTTGTGAAACAATAGCTATATCTGTCACAACAGGGAGCACTCAAGATCATGCTGCTGTCCATGAACCTGACATACTTGTCCATATCAAAAAACTTCATATTGCAGAAAGAGGAGCCCTGGATAAATGAAATCCTCAGAATGCTGTCGTTCTGCTCTTTTATTTCAATTTTACCATAAATAAGGAGGCTGTCGTTGCGGTAAATTTTAAAGATCCCGAATCCTTCAATAACCAGCTGATCAAAATCAGCCTCATAACCGGTTCCCCAGTATCCCCCGATAATCCTGTCCAGCCTCCATTTGTCATATATGCCCAGATACGCGTCCTGAAAGATTTCCTGGCTGTAATAAAGGTCTTTATCCAGAACAATATCAAATCCCTGTTCCTGGCGGTCCTGAGAATCCGGGATTTTATCCTTTTCACAGGCCGTGGCAAGCAAAATAATGAATAAACAAACGAATCGGACAGGAGTTTTCATACTGTTTGTTTTCAATTACGATGCAATTAAAACAGGAAAAGTTGCTTATGAAAAGTCCGGATTCACTTCCCGTCTCCAAACCGTATTATAGCTTCCGTGAGGATGGCTTCGGTGGCGGTGGCCCCGCAACGGTCGGCACCGGCGGTTTTCATCTTCAGCAGGTCGTCGAGCGTGCGGACTCCCCCTGCCGCTTTTATCCGGACATCCGGACCCGAATGTTTCCGCATTAACTCTATATCGGCCAGGGTGGCTCCCCGGTAATTGTAATTGCCATCGGCAAGTTTCACAAATCCATATCCGGTGGAAGTCTTTACAAAGTCAGCACCTGACCTTGTGCAGATCTCACACAGTTTGATCTTATCCTCTGTCGCCGTCACGTAATCGGTTTCGAAGATCACCTTCACCAGGGCATGATGCTCATGGCACATGGCGGTAACTAACCGTATTTCATTTTCGACATAAACCCAGTCACCCGATAAGGCTTTTCCGATATTGATCACCATGTCGATTTCACATGCACCGTCGCCACACGCCTGAACGGCTTCAAATACTTTTGCGGCAGGCGTGCTGTTGCCATGCGGGAAACCGATCACACAACCCACCGCCACATCCGTTCCTTTCAGCAGCTCTGCGGCCCGGGCAACCATATAAGGTTTTACGCACACCGAGGCCACCTGGAACTTTGCGGCTACCTCACATTCCTTTTCCAGGATACTATCCGTCATCGTGGGATGAAGGATCGAATGGTCGATCATTTTTGCCAGTTCTTTTATTTCTTGTTTACCCATATTGTTTATTTAAAATAACACATTTCTGATTCATCCATATGCCCATCATGAAATTCGTATGGGATCCCTTGCGAAATTCATTGGAGATGTAAATTAATGTTTGGTTGAAATTTAAATG
>JAGDMB010000224.1 GCA_017860375.1 Bacteroidota bacterium
ACCCTGGTCCGCCGGCATGGCGTAAAACGCAGAAAAGGATCTTTCCTGGTAACCATACCCGATGCCCTTCCTGCCTTCTCATTTTTCAATGTATTATTCATCAATGCTTCCGTGTCTGCGGATGAAAAGGGAAATCCCGTCATTCAGCATGAATTGGCGCACGCCCGTCAGTTTCATTCCGCCGACATCCTGTTGCTTGAACTGGTGAAGATCGTGCAATGGTTCAATCCATTTATATACATCGTACAACGGTTAGTAAAAGAAACCCACGAATACCTGGCTGATGAAGCTGTATTGGAGCAGAACAGCGATTCAGCCGGGTACCGCCTGCTCCTCCTGTCCCAGGTTTTTGGGATTCAGCCCGGGATATCCAATTATTTCAATCATTCACTTATTAAAAAACGTTTTACCATGATGTCAAAGAAAAAATCCCCGATGATCCGGCAGGTCCGGTACCTGCTGTTGCTGCCCGTGGCATTCTTGCTGGTTTTGTTTTTAAGCAGTCAGGGGAATGCCTTTTCACAGGAAAAGAAGAAGCAGGAGATAGCTCCTCCTCCTCCGCCACCACCCCCGCCTCCCGTTGATTATACCGTAACGGAGAATGGCGATTCCGTTTATCTCGACGTGGATGAACCGCCTTTATTTGAGGGAGGAGGAATAGAAAGTGTCCAGAAGTATGTGCAGGAAAAACTGACCTATCCCCCCGAGGCAAAAGCATCCAAAATCCAGGGCAAAGTGATGGTTCAATGGATTGTGAATGAAAAGGGCGAAGTAACGAATGTAAAAATTGTGAGAGGTGTCACCAAGGAGCTTGATCAGGAAGCGTTTGACATTATTTCTTCGATGCCAGACTGGAAACCCGGAATAAAAGACGGAAAGCCTGTAAAAGTGCAGTTTACAATGCCGATTCTGTTTAAGATCAATTAGAAGAAACCGGTTTCTGAAATTTATGCTTCGCCACCCCGAACAAGGGTGGCGAATTTATTGGAAATTTCCTGCGGACATCGATGCGGTGAATTACACATACTCCGCGCTGTCAGCAGGAAATTCTATCGACCCAGACGATAAATCTTTGGCCCGTATAAATAATTTTTATTTCAGGCCAAAGATTTTTATTATAATATTAGGTTTATATTATAAACAAGTTTATATTTGTATTGAATTTATAATGTAAACCAATAATTAATTAACCATGGAAAATTCAGAAAAATTTAATGAAGAGTCGGCCTTAAAAGTCATCTCAGCAATGATCGAGGCAGCCAGAAGCGATGTGAGGGATAATCATTTCTTTTATCTGCTCTGGGGATTCCTGGTGCTTGGCGCCAGCCTGCTGGAGTATTGCCTGATCACATTTGCAAAATACCCTCACCATTACATAGGATGGCCTGTATTAATGGGCGCAGGAATGATAGTGTCTCTTGTATATGCAACCCGAAAATACCGCAGATCCGATTCCTCAACCTATGTTGGAGGCTTTTTTAAGTACTTCTTTTTGGCATGGAGTATTTCCCTCCTGCTGCTGTTGGGTTTTATAATACCGGGCGAAAATCAGCTGGTACAGCCCATCATTCTGGCAATGTATGCCCTGGCCACTTTTGTCTCAGGCGGCATTTTAAGGTTCAAACCCCTGATATGGGGAGGGATAATAGCATGGGCTGCGGCCATCGCATCCTTTTTCTCTCCTTTTCCGGTTCAGCTGCTTATTACAGCGGCTACTGTGGTCATTGCCTATATAATACCCGGATTTCTGCTGAAAAGGAGGAACGGAAATCAAATCACCGTTAATTAAACGGCCATGTTCAAGGAACTTGATCCTGTATTGCACTCCCAGCTGCGGCTTTCCATCATGTCGCTGCTGGTTGGAGTGAGGTCGGCCGAATTTTCCTTCCTGGAGGAGAAAACGGGTGCGACAAGGGGAAATATCAGCGTACAGCTGAGAAAGCTCGAAGAAGCCGGATACATTGAGATAACAAAATCGTTCCGGAAGAATTACCCGCTGACTACTTGCAGCATCACCAAAAAGGGAATAGCTGCATTCCGGGAATATGCCGATGCACTTTCGGATTATATCCGTCAGAAGCCTGGTTCAGAATAGGTTTTCTTTGACCCTGAACAGATTCAATGCATTCAGGATCAAGCTATACCGGATGGTCTGCCCGGGGCGGCAGGAATAAAAAACACAGGTAAAACAGACATTCATTTAAACCTCCATATGACAATTTGGCTTATAAAAAAGTAAGATCATGCCATTTTAGCATGAAAAATGCCTTGGTATACAAATTGAATATAGTAGGGCATGAAACAAAAAATATGTCTAACTAAAATATTGGAGGATAAAACCATGTTACCATCATTAAGAAACAGAACCAGTTTACCGAGTTTAGTTGAAGAATACTTCAACGGTGATTTTCTGCCGAGGTTTTTTGACGTCGAGAATTACAATTCAGTTCCTGCTGTAAACATTGTGGAAAGCAAGGATGAATACCGCATCGATGTCGCCGCTCCGGGTCTAAACAAAGAGGATTTCAGAATCAACATTGAAAAGAATGTTCTGACGGTTTCCTCGGAAAAAGAAGAAAAGCGTGAAGAGAACGATGAAAAGATCATGCGGAAGGAATTCAGCTATTATTCTTTCAAACGTTGCTTTTCGCTTCCCGAAACTGTAAATGCGGATAGAATCAAGGCAAACCATAAGGACGGAATTCTTCAGATTGTTGTCCCCAAGAGGGAAGAAGCAAAAGAAAAACCCGCAAGGGAAATCAAGATTTCGTAAACGGGAATCGGAAAAATACGAAACAGCCCGGACGGAAAGTCCGGGCTGTTTTTTTTCGTGACCCTGTCATTTTATCTTTTCCAGCAGGTCTTTCACAGCATCCTTATGGACCATGAAGTCCATTATTTTCAGCCTGACATAATCTTCCGAGAAGAAATAGTAGCCAAATTCCGGAGCACCGGGGTCATTATTCCGTGAACCGGAACTCGAATCTTTTATAAGATACCAGTCTTTCCCGTCCTTTTCGAGAAACCCCACCAGGTGCATGCCATGGTCGTCGGTAGTAGTTTGGTTTGTAAATCTGAATTGCCGTGCATCGTCGTTGATAAAGGCGCTGGGGATATCAAAATCAGGTACCACCGCACACTGGGTTTTCCTGTCGAATCCAGGTTCTGATACATCCCCGCCGATAGTGACGGTATATCCGTTGTGCACTGCTTTCTTTAATGTTTCCATATAAAGATCAAGGGGTACGTTGCAGTAGCTGCTGTCGTGCCACCAGTTATCCTGTACCTTGTATTCAACGGATTGAAAAAAAGGTTCCTGCTCATACGAAATAATATCCACGTAATCCGATGGATTTAACCGCAGAACCTCGTTCAGGTATTGCAGGGGCGTGATCTTTTTTCCGCTGACCTGGATCTCAGACGGGGGAGTGCCCATATAATGATTCAGGATCGACTGAACGGTAGCGATGGCTGTCTTTTCATCCCATGCGGAATTGCCTTTCAGCGATTCAAGATAACTTTTCATTTCCTTCAACATGACTTCATGGTTGTGGTATTTTCTGCCATTGAGAAGGCCGGTATAGTCGGATGCCGGAACCGTGCCGTATTTTTTCCAGATACGGATGACGGCATTGGATTCCGAGCCTTCCTCAAAAGCCGAGTTGCCTCTTTCGTGAATATACCGTCGGGCTTTTTCAACATATTCCCAGTAGACAGTATACATTTCGGAAAGCTTAACCTTTGTTTTGCTGATCCGGTAGGCCTCGGATTCAAGAAATGATACGGTGGAGAAACACCAGCAGGTGCCTGTATTGCCCTGAGACAGGGGTGAATTGTGCCATTGCTGGTTTTCATAGAGTTCAACTTTATTAGGGAGCTGCATTCCGCTCATGTCCATAACGAAGGACCGGTTCACTTTTACCGGGGCTGAGCGTTCCTCAACCTCCCGGTTATCCCTGAGTATGGAATTCTGATAGAAACCCGGTTCGTTCACCCTGAACAGAGCTTTGTCCTTGTTCTGGCCTTGGGCCGGAGCAAAAAAGAATGCGGCAGTCAGAAACATGCCGGCGAGGTTTTTTATTTTCATGATTATGGACATATAAGTGTTAAGGGTGTGAATTTATAAAGTTTTGCCGTCTCTTCGCAGGATTTTCGTCAGGAAATGAAAATGAAGCGGAACCGGTAGTGAACACGGGTACAGTAGGCGGCATTCGGGAATACCGCTTACTTTTTGTTAAAAAATCTTAAAATATTATTAAAATCAGGTTGATTTTATTTTTTTTGTGTTCGGTTTTAAAAGCAGTACGGTACGTTTTAATTCTTTTCAAAGAACCTGTAATATGGACATTGTCGTTCAACACATTACCAAGAAATTCGGGTCCCAGAAAGCCGTGGATGATGTATCTTTCACGGTGAAGACCGGGGAGATCGTGGGATTCCTTGGACCAAACGGGGCCGGAAAGACCACCACCATGAAAGCGATCACCTGTTATTTCATGCCCAATGAAGGGGATATCAGTGTGGGGGGGTATTCCATCCGGGAAAATCCCGAACAGATCAAAAAGAATATTGGGTATCTTCCGGAGAACAATCCGCTTTACAAGGAAATGCCCGTGGTCGACTATTTGCATTTTGTAGCCGAGTTGCACGGCATTCCGGAAAACAGGATCAATGCCCGGATACTGGACATGGTGAATACCTGTGGCCTGGAGGGCGAAAAACACAAGAAGATAGGCGAACTTTCAAAAGGCTACCAGCAGCGTGTCGGCCTTGCCCAGGCACTGATCCATAATCCCAAAGTACTGGTGCTCGATGAACCCACGGCCGGACTCGATCCAAACCAGATCATTGAGATCCGTGACCTAATCCGGAAGATCGGACAGGAAAAAACGGTCATCCTCAGTTCCCACATCCTCGCCGAGGTGGAAGCTACCTGTGACCGGATTGTGATCATCAACAAGGGAAAGATCGTCGCGGACGG
>JAGDMB010000225.1 GCA_017860375.1 Bacteroidota bacterium
ATTTCACCGGCAGTTTTTACATCCATTTCCGCGTTGGTAATCAGGATTCCTCCGTAGGCTGAGACAGGATCGCCGGCCAGGGCATCTTTCCATGCTTCGGTGAGGTCCGGTCTCGAGGCAATCCCGCATGCATTATTGTGTTTCAGGATGGCAAAGGTGGTTTCAGTAAAATCATCGATAAGGTAAACTGCAGCCTCAATATCGAGAAGGTTATTGAAGGATATTTCCTTGCCATGAAGCTGATGGAAGAGCGACTCAAAAGTCCCGTAAAAAGTTCCCTTTTGATGCGGATTTTCGCCGTATCGCAAGGGTTTTGACTGCAGGATGCTTTGCTTAAAAACATTTACCTGCCCTTCGCGGTTGAAATAATTAAAAATAGCCGTATCGTAATGCGATGACGTGTTAAAGGCCTGCAAAGCCAGCTGTTTCCTTTCCTCCAGCGAGGTCATCCCTCCGCCTTCCGTCAGTATTTTCAGCAAATCACCATAATGGTCCCGCGACGGGATGATCACCACCTCTTCAAAGTTTTTTGCTGCAGCCCGTATAAGCGATATGCCTCCTATGTCGATCTTTTCTATGATATCTTCTTCGGAAGCCCCTGATTTCACCGTGTCTTCGAATGGATAAAGGTCAACAACCACCAGGTCAACAGGGGGAATCTCATACGCTTGCAGTTCTTTCAGGTCGCCCGGGTGGTTCATCCGGGCAAGGATCCCTCCGAAGACTTTGGGATGAAGTGTCTTCACACGGCCGCCTAATATAGACGGATAATGGGTCAGCTCTTCCACTGCCTTCACCTTGTATCCTGATTTTTCGATGAATTCTTTTGTCCCGCCGGTAGAAAGGATCGCAATATTCAACTCAGCCATTTGCCTAAGGATCTCGTCAAGCCTGTCTTTATGATAGACCGAAATCAGCGCAGTTGTTATTTTCTTTTCCTTCATAATCCTGTAATAATTGAAATGAAAGGCATTTGTATGAATTTCCAAAATAAGGCAACGGTCGGCAATATATTAATTTTTTCTGCAAATAATGGTAGTCTTTTATATCTTTGTTTCAACTCAAAATAAACAAAGATGCCCAGGGCTGCCATACAATGGTATTACATGTTGCGTGAAAGCATGCAATCCGCATTTCGCACGGTGATCCTGAACAAGCTCCGCACCCTCCTTTCCCTCATGGGCATTACCATTGGCATATTTGCCATCATCGCCGTTTTCACGGTGCTTGACTCCATGGAGGAAAACATTCGCGAATCCCTTTCAGCCCTGGGAAGTGAAATAATATATGTGGAAAAATGGCCATGGATGCCTGAGGATGGACAGGAGTACAAGTGGTGGGAATACCTGAACCGCCCTGTGCCCAGTATGCGCGACTATCAGCAGCTGCAGAAGCGGCTGCCGAATGCGCGTGCCGTTACCTTTTTTGCCGGATTCGGAGCGACGGTTGAATACGGAAAGGCTTCCATGGAAAACCTCGCCATCTGGGGAGCTTCGGAGGAATTCGAAGAAACCCGTAATTTTGGGATTCTGAAGGGCCGGTTTCTGACACCGTTTGAAATGAATTCCGGAAAGAATTCCGCTGTAATTGGTTACACTATTATGGAGCGGATGTTCAAAAATATAGATCCGGTTGGAAGGGAGATTAAGGTTAAGGGACACACCCTGACGGTAATTGGTGTTTTCGAGAAGGAAGGGGAATCCTTCATCGGAGGCGGCAGTATGGATCAAAATGTGCTTATTCCCATAAAATATATGGCCACCATGGTCGACCTGCGGAAAGACGAAAGCAATCCGGGGATCTGGGTCCGGTCAAACGAGCGGATACCGATTGATCAGTTCAAGGAAGAAGTACGGGGCGCCATGCGCACCATAAGACGGTTAAGGCCCAGCGAAAAGGATAATTTTGCCCTGAACCAGAGCAGCGTTTTAAATGCCGGCATCGAAAGTATATTCGGGATCATCAATTTTGCCGGCGGATTTATCGGTATCCTGGCCGTGATTGTGGGGGCATTTGGGATTGCGAACATCATGTTTGTTTCGGTAAAGGAACGCACGAATATTATTGGTATTCAAAAAGCCCTTGGGGCAAAAAAGTATTACATTATCCTGGAAGTGCTGTATGAATCCGTTCTTCTATCAATGATCGGAGGGTTGATCGGTCTTTTGATGGTATTTATCGGCACTGTGATCGTTCGGAATTCCTTTGACTTTAATATTTACCTCAGCCTCGGAAATATCATTCTGGGCCTGTTTATCAGTACAGTTGTAGGCATCATTGCAGGGCTGTTTCCCGCCATCATGGCCGCACGCCTCGATCCGGTGAAGGCAATGGCAAGCACCTTCTGAATAACGCACACCGCATACCGCTTATTTTGTAATGCTTGCATCTTCAAGCCGGTTGGTCAGTTCCACGAAATCATCAACCGATAACTGTTCCGGCCTTTTTTCAAGCAGGGGATCATACCGGTCGTACATTACGAAATGATTTTGCAGCGAATTCCGCAACATCTTTCTTCGCTGGTTAAAGGAAGTTTTGACTACCCTGAAAAATTTTCCTTCATCACAGGGTAGATTCCCGGTTTCCCTTCGCACCATCCGGATGACGCCCGAATTGACCTTTGGGGGAGGATTGAAAACGCCCGGGCTAACCGTGAAAAGATAGTCAACCGTATAAAATGCCTGGATAAGTACGCTCAGGATCCCATAATCCTTGCTCCCTGGAGGGGAAGCTATACGACGGGCAACTTCTTTCTGCACCATGCAAACCACTTCTTTTACCCGGTCGCGGTTTTCCAGTATTTTAAATAAAACGGGACTGGAAATATTATAGGGCAAATTGCCAATGATGGCTACCGGAGCCTTAAAATCCTTTTCCATATCCATGCCGAGAAAATCGGCATGAATTATATGATCCCGTATTCCCGGGAAGGATTCCCTGAGCAGCGCGAAAGCTTCGCGGTCAATCTCGACAAAAAATGGTTCCGTGTCTTTTCTTTCTGCCAGCAGTGCAGTGAGCACACCGGTGCCGGGACCGATCTCCACAATGCTGTTGCAGCCTTCCGCATGCAGGGCGGAAACAATTTTACGGGCAATATTTTTATCTGTCAGGAAATGCTGACCGAGACTTTTTTTTGGTCTAAATCCTTTCATAATGCTATCATAACCTGTGTTTTCAAAGGTAAATGAAAAAAGTGGATTGCACCGTCCTGAAATCTCTATTGTGTAATACGGTTCAAAGTGAATCTGAAAATTGATTATTTTCATGCCGTGAAATACAATTTTGACAAACCGGTTTTAAGGGAAAACACGTCTTCCGTCAAATACGATTTGAGAAGCAAGGTATTCGGACGATCCGATATAATACCCATGTGGGTAGCGGATATGGACTTTCAGACACCCGACTTTATCCTCGGGGCCATCCGAAAGAGGCTTCAGCATGAAACGCTGGGTTATACTTTTATACCCGATTCCTTTTTTCAGGCCATCGTGAACTGGAATTTCCGGCGGCATGGTTGGCAGATCCCAAAAGAATGGATCAGTTTTTCCCCGGGGGTGGTCCCTGCGCTGAACCTTCTGGTAATGGCTCTCACCAGGCCGGGAGACAAAATAATCGTGCAGCCTCCCGTATACTTTCCCTTCTTTTCGGCCGTGCAGAATCACGGAAGGATCCTCGTACGCAATCCGCTCCGCTATGAAAAAGAGAGGTACCGGATGGACTTCGAACAGCTGTCTTCCTGCCTGGATGAAAAAGTCAGCATGCTGATCCTTTCGAATCCGCATAATCCGACCGGTAATGTATGGGACAAAGAAGTGCTTTTAGAGCTGGCCCGCTGCTGTCTGGAAAGAAATATTATCATGCTGTCGGACGAGATTCACTGCGACCTGATCTTTTCGGGATCGAGGCATCTTCCGCTGGCCGGTCTTTCTCCCTCCATAGCCAGTCAAACCGTTACCTGCATGGCTCCAAGCAAAACCTTCAACCTGGCGGGACTTTCCACTTCCTACCTGGTGATACCGAATCCTGAACTAAAGAAGAAATACGATACCCTGCTCGATCAGGTTCATGTGGGAGCGGGCAATATTTTCGGTTTTACAGCACTTGAGGCCGCATACAGTGAAGGGGAAGAATGGCTCAGGCAGCTGATGCTGTACCTTCAGGAAAACCTTGATTTTCTGACCGGTTTTATTCAGCAACATCTCCCCCGGATTAAAGTAATTAAACCGGAGGCGACCTATATGGTATGGCTTGATTGCCGCGACCTGGGAATGAAAAAAGAAGAATTACGGGATTTTATGATCCACAGGGCTGGTCTTGGCCTCAGTGACGGCTTTTTATTCGGAGAGGAAGGAGAAGGATTCCAGCGGATCAACATTGCCTGCCCCCGGTCGGTTCTGGAGAAAGCCCTTTGTCAGTTGCGCGATGCCGTTGACGGGATTTAAAAACCGGCAATACCGAATACCGCTCACACTGAATACCGATTACAGAATTACCGAATACCGCCCACTGAATACTGAATTCCGATTGCTGAATTCCGAATACCCTTACAAATAGAGGTTCACTTTTAACCTATCTTGATCGCTGTTGCTAAAAATGCATAAATCAAAGTTCCCGGTACAGAAAATTTTATTAATTTAGTTTTTTGAGATCAACCAAATAAAACGCATTGGTATGAGATTAAAAATTGCCGCAAAAATAGGGTTGGGATTTGGTATCATGGTCGTTGCAGTTATCGCCAACGCTCTGATTACAAGCAGCGCACTTGAGAAAAGCCGGAAGATCAATGAAAAAATAACCAATGTCTACACGCCATCGCAGAGTTACCTGAACGATCTGTATAATAAGATCAATGATTCGCGCATGCTCATCAAATCGTGGGTTTTTATTGATAAAATATCCGATACACCCGACAAGCTGAGATTAAAAGACCTCCATGAGGTTTCCTACCAAATCGATATGGACACCTTGAAATCCCTGC
>JAGDMB010000226.1 GCA_017860375.1 Bacteroidota bacterium
ATGGACGGTCAGGGCAGGCTCGAAATCAGCATAAACCGCCAGCCCGGGAAATGCATTATTGTCATAACCGATAACGGGCCGGGTTTGAACGGCACCGGTAAAATCCCTGTCGCCGGAACAGGCAAAGGACTGGAAATCGTGGATGAAATGATACAGCTCTATTACAGCCTGAAGAAAGTCAAGATCACATACGTGCTGGAGGATGTCATGGAGAATGGGATATGTGCGGGGATGCGCGTTACGGTTGAGATAAACCTATAAATTTCTGAAGTACGGAGTTACCGCTTACCGTTCCCCCTCATTCTTCTGCCGGTAAAATTCCTGCAGCACATAAAACGCTTTCTTTTTGGTGCCGTTCTCGCCGATCAGTCCCTTGCGGTTCCACCCGTCCTGGATACCCCGGGGCGATCTGAAATCGCAAAGGATCCAGGGCGAAAGTCCCCTGAACTGCGGAATTTTCGATAACATGGCCAGGGTGCGCCGGTAAAGATCCTCCTGGTATTCTTCGGTCCACCGCGTCAGCGGATCGCCATGCAGGCCCTGCAGGGCATCGGCACCGAATTCGCTGATCATGACCGGCTTGTCGTAGGGTATGACCCAGCTGATCCGATCGCAAAGGGGAGGCAATCCATCGTACCATCCCACGTACTGGTTGAAATTGATAATATCCACCATCGCGGCAAACGGATCTTCGACGATGCGTTCATCGGGATTGCCGGGATTGCGATGGACCTCAAGGGCGGCGGATATCAGCCGGGTGTCGTCAAGGGAACGGGCATGAGAAGCAAGGTTCGTTAAAAAAACGGTTCTCGCTTCGCTCACCGGGGTTTCGTTGGCCATCGACCAGATGATCACCGATGCGCGGTTCTTATCGCGGTTTATCAGCGCGGACAGCTGATCCTCCGCATTTTTATAAGTTGAAGGGTTATCCCAGCGGATGGTCCAGTAAACCGGGATCTCTTCCCACACCAGGATCCCCATTTCATCGGCAATCCTTGCCATGTTCTCGTTATGGGGATAATGGGCCAGACGCACGTAATTGCAGTTCAGCTCTTTGGCCCACCCCAGCAGGAGCCTTGCATCCTCAGCCGAATAGGCTCTCCCGCCGCGCATGGGATTTTCTTCATGGATACATATCCCCCTCAGAAATACCGGCTCGCCGTTCAGCAGGATATCCGTGCCCCGGGTTTCGATGGTGCGGAATCCGATCTTCTCATGGATCGTTTCACTGGCGGTTGAGATATTCACCCGGTATACCTTTGGATTGACGGGTGACCAGCAATCCAGTTTCTTAACCGGGATCTCTATTTTTGCCAGGCCATCATTGTCTGTAATGACTTCAGTCAGGCTTTTTAATTCGGGAATTTCAATTTTCACCTTCTGGACCCGGGAGGGTCCGTTTACCCTGACATAGCCCGTAATGAGATCGTTCCTTCCTTTGGCCAGCTGTATGAAATAGTCGGCAATATAGGTTTCCGGTACTGCAACTACCATGACATCCCGCGTGATACCGCCATAATTCCACCAGTCGGTGTTCAATGTCGGCACCCCGTCGCGCTGACGCTTATTGTCGACTTTGACGACCACGGAATTTTTTCCCTCCCTGAGGACTTCCGTAATTTCAAACTGGAAGGGCGTGAAGCCACCTATATGTTTTCCCAGCTTTTTCCCGTTAAGGTAAACATCGGCTTCATAATTGACTGCCCCGAAATAAATGAAAATACGGTCCGAAGGATTTTTCTTTGTGTATTCAAATAACCGGCGGTACCAGAGGGTACCCTCATAATACAGAAGTTTGCTGTCCTGTGAATTCCAGTCTTTCGGCACCGTCAACACCGGTGAATGCTCAAAATTGTATTCCAGCAGTTCCGACTTATCGGAAGGCTGTCGGTCGAGGAAGTACCCTCCGGTCGGATTTGGATTCCTGTCAAAGGGCTCATACCGGTAATCGTAATACCCGTTTTCATAGGGATCAATGATCGTGTTCCATTTCCCGTTAAGGGTCAGTACATCGCGGCCGGAAATATTGATCATGGCATCTTGTGAATACACACCAACAGAAAAGAGAAGAAAGGAGAAACCAATGAGCGCTTTCATACTATGTTTTTGTGAAGACAGATCAGCAAAACCAGATTAAAGATAAGCGATAATGGCGAAAATCTTCCGCTTTTGATAAAAAAGCGAAAGGGTAAGGAAAGGTTTACAAAAAAAAGATCTACGGTTTGTCGAGTTTTACACGGACGGCTTTGGGCCCTTTGTGCCCCATCTCGATTTCGAAAATAACTTTGCTGTTTTCAGAAATGGGATCAATGATATCGTTGATATGTACGAAAACACTCTGCTGGTTTGCCAGATCACGGATAAAGCCAAACCCTTTGGATTCATTAAAAAAAGTAAGTATCCCCTTTCGTATGAGGTCTTCCGGCTTTTCTGCAGCGCGTTTGGGAACGCTTATTTCAATGTCCTCGACCTTTACTTTTTGCCGGCTGCCCGGATCAGGGGGTGTTGATGATAACCGGCCGTTTTCATCCACATAGGCTATCATGTCATCAAAGCTCTTGCCCTCTTTGATGTTATCACGTCTTTCCAGTCTTTTCTTCTCCTTGTCTTTTCTTTTCTTCTCTTTTTTATTTCGGACTTCCTTTTTATTAAATGTTTCCTGTGATCTGGCCATAATTGTTTTCCGCTAATTTAAAGTAAGTGATTAAAACTGCCGGGTTGAATATTTTCGGTGAAGATACGATTATTCTTTTCAAAATGGGAATGTTTCTTTTACAGGGATTCAAAAAACAAGCATTTTCTTCGCTGTGAAATTTTGCTTTGATCCCATTCATTTCAACGATAACACCAAAGGAATTCCGGTTCCTTGTGGTACCGGATATCATCAAGTTATTACCGCATAATTCATTGATATTCAGTATATAAATAACTGCATAACCATATAATAACCGGATCGGACCAAGGGCATTTAAAAAAATTTTTGTTATTTTATGCGTTGTTTTATGAGGAACCCTTTCCAGATCGTTATAATACTAATTTCTGTATGTCCGAAAAGGTAAAAACGGCCCGTCTGTCGATCATTTCCAACTGTTGTCTTATCGCCATGAAGGTGGTGGCCGGCCTGATAAGCGGTTCGGTGAGCATCCTTTCGGAGGCTATTCATTCGGGCATGGACCTGCTTGCGGCGGTCATCGCTTTTTTCTCGGTAAGGTTATCCGACACACCCCCTGATAAGGAACATCCTTACGGGCATGGCAAATACGAAAACGTCTCCGGGGTGATCGAGGCATTTCTTATTTTCATTGCGGCAGGATGGATTATTTATGAAGCGGTTTATAGGATTATTGCACCTTCCCCGGTAGAGAAGGTTGCAATTGGGGCAGCTGTGATGGCAGTTTCGGCTGTTGTAAATATTCTGGTATCACGAAAGCTATATAAGGTCGCCAAAAAGACCGATTCCATTGCCCTCGAAGCCGATGCCCTGCATTTGAAAACCGATGTGTACACTTCCCTGGGCGTTGCGGTCGGATTATTGCTGTTATGGATAACCGGCTGGCATCTGCTCGATCCCCTTGTTGCAATAGCTGTTGCCCTTCTCATCCTCTGGGAGTCCTACAAGCTGATGAAAAATGCATTTTCTCCTCTTGTGGACACTTCACTTTCGGCGGAGGAAAATCAGATTATCAGGGAGGAGATCAGCCGGAGAGGATTTTCCTTTCACAAATTGCGCACACGTAAATCGGGTTCCTTTCGTTTTGCCGAGCTGCATCTTGAAATGCCCGAGAACATGGAGCTGAAAGATGTTCACCGCATCTGTGACGAAATTGAAAATGCCATTGTGACCCGGATCCGCAACATCGATATCAGTATTCATGTGGAGCCGGTGGGGTAGAGGGAATGAAAGAATTATAGATAATCCAAAAATACCATATACTCCTGATTCAATCGAAGCCCCCCCGCTTTCGGCGGGGGGGGCTTCGATTTGATTATTTCACCACATTGCCATCCGCATCCACTTCGGTGATTTCATACCCCAGCTTGAGCAGATCAGGCAATATCTTTGCCTTGTCTCCCACGATAAACCAGTTAATTAAATCAGCTGTAACAACCTGTTTGCTAAGTTGTTGCAGTTCGTTCGTTGTCAGTTTCCTTACCCTGGCATCATATGTTTTAAAACAATCATCGGGCAGGTTGAATTTAACCTGTTCCACCAGTGAACCGGATACAGACCTGTTGGTCTCCCATCTTCCGGGCAGCTGCAATATCATGTTCCGCTGAACCCGGTTGAATTCATCATCGGAAACCGGTTTGGTACTGACGATGGAAGAAAATTCTTTCTCAATTTCCTGAATGGATTCCATAGTCTTGTCCATCTGTACGGAAACATACGCGATGTAAGGTCTCTGTGCTTTTGCATCCAGCACAACGCTGCCGGCACCGTATGACCAGTGTTTGTTCTCCCTCAGGTTCATGTTCAGACGCGAAACGAAGTCTCCCCCAAGTATATTGTTTAATGCATCCAATGCAATCTGGGATACTTGTCCGTATGGTGCCGTGAGGTATCCTGCAAAGATTACCGACTGAGACGCTTCAGGCTTATCAATCAGGTAAATCTTTTTGCCCGGACCATTTTTTACCTGGGGTACATCATTTTTGGGTACATCCCCTTTCTTCCACCCGGCAAACTTGTTTTCTATTTTGGCCGTCAGATCCGTCAGCTGGATATCCCCCACGATGATCAGCGTCGCATTGTTGGGTTTGATCCAGGTATCGTAGAACTTCTGCACATCTTCAGGCGTGATAGACTGCACGGTGGCATCATATCCCGATCCGTAATAGGGATTGCTGTAAGGATGTCCCTCTCCATACAGCATTTTTGGAAATACCCGCAGCGCCATCCCAAATGGTTCAGATTTTTCCTGTTTTATATCGTCAAGGTGTTCTTTTTTTAACCTGTCGAATTCCTTTTGCGGAAATGACGGATTGAGCAGAATATCGGCATACAGGTCGAGGGTGGGGTCGAGGGTCGGCACCAGGGTATTGAAATTCAGATACGAGGCATCAATATCCGAACCCGCATTCACAGAGGCCCCCAGCAACTGCAACTTTTCGCTGATCTGAAGCGCATCCAGGGTGGTAGTACCTTCATCAAGCATATCCATGGCAAGGCTCGCCAATCCGGGTTTTGCCAGAGCATCGGTGGCAAAACCTGCATTAAAGACAAGGTTTCCTACAATGGTAGGCACG
>JAGDMB010000227.1 GCA_017860375.1 Bacteroidota bacterium
GAGTAACCTTCATCGTACCGGTAGCTCAGGGTTGTCAGTGCCGTGCTGAGCAGGTTCTGGGAGAACAGCATAAACCCGGGTTTCAGGGTTTTATAATCCAGGGAAAGATTATTTTCATCCAGATCGAGATAAAAGGGAAGCCAGCTGTGAAATTTAAAAAGATGGGCTGTTTTTCGGTATGCTGTTTTGGCATAGTATTGATAAGGGATATCGTCGCTTCTTTCCTCGATTTCCGCTTCCTGTGCTTTAAGTTTTTCGGGCCAGGGAAATGGCAGGGCAGGATCCCCCTGCCGGGATAATCTTGTCCACCGGCTTGTGTCGAGCGGTAATTTCTCCAGATCAAAACCATTCGGGGTATAAGCCGAATAAACCAAATGAAAGGAGTCCCGGGTAATGGCGGGATAAAATGCTCCAAACGATGCGGAGGTAATCTGAAAAACCTTTCCTTTGGTATCAAGCGCATAGATATTATCAATCCCGTCATAGGAAGCCCTGAATAAAATGAAGTCTTTCCATCCCACCGGTTCGGATATATCCATATTTCCGGCATGAAACACGGATTCCCACTCCCCTGTAACGGTGTTTACCTTTTCAATGCTTTTTTCCTTTCCGTCAAAACCGATAAGCAAAACCTGATGGTCATTCAACCATTCCGGGTACTGCAGGGTTTTATTCCCGGGTGAAGGCAGGCGGTTCAGTATTTTTCCATCGGATACCCGCAATACAATCAAAAAATAATGGTTTTCTATATCGGCTTCTACAGCAACTATTTTCGAATCGTCACTTAATAGATCAGGTGAAAAATAACGGGTTTTCCGCGCAAGCGTTTTTTCCTTGCCTGTATGCACATCAAAGAACTTAATGACCGAATAACTCCGGCCTTCCCACCTCGGGTCGGCCGCAATTTCATCCCACACGATAAGGTTATTGCCCGCCGATAGATTCAGTTCGTCGGAATTTCCTATTTCGTGCAGTTTTTTTTCCTTTCCTGTACTGTCGATGCACACAATCTGATCCAGCAGGTCAATTCCGGTTTTCAGGGCAACAATGCTTTTATCGGGAAGCGGTTGCGGCCATTTGTACTGTCGGTAGCGCGGTGCCGGTTTCGAGATTACCGTCGCATGGTTGCCTTTGGCCGGGTCTGTTTTTTCGCCCTGCCAGATGGACCGGATGGAATCCATTGCATTCCGGTAAATCTTTTCCCGGTTCATGCCGGTTTGTTTCATGCTGTATAAACTTAAAGGTGCCAGCACATATGGATTGCGGGCTGCATAATCGATGGCGTCATTCCAGAAATCAGCCCCTTCTCTAATCCGCATATAACTTACCATATGGTAGCCAACCTGGTAAATATCAGGGACTGCATATTTATAAGATCCCATAAAAACCTGGTCATAGGATAAGTGTATCGCTGAATCGAGGTTGACAGCGCGCAATTCCATGTCAAAAGAAGGCAACCGGCCTCTTCCTTTGGATGAAAGAGCGGTCTCGGTCACCACCGCATCCCCTTCGCGAAACCATTGGGGCATGAATGCCGAAGAGGCTCCGGTAATCATTTCACCAAAAATCCACGACAATCCGCGGGTCAGACCCTGCCTGAATTTATCCACCTGCACCACATGACGGTATTCGTGCAGGGCAAGTTCTTCAAACCAGTCCTGGTTATAATTTCCCTGATCCGGCAAGGCTACCACTTCCATTCTCTTTGGTGCCCATGTTACAAAACCGTTTGATTTCACCGACCGGTTGTGAATGACCACCGGTATTTTTGCCGGCAGGTTTTTAAGGGTAAACGAAGTATACGGTCTGTATTGTTCAAGCAAATTGGCAAACCGGTTTGCTTCCTCATAAAAACCCTTCGGGTAAACCAGCTTGAAGTTATTGGTTTGAATTTTTTCCCATTTTACCGAAGAGGGATCCTCGCCCTGCGAATAAAATTGCGCCCCCAGCCAAAACGGGATTACAATCAAACCAAGTATCATTCGTCCTTTCATCGTGCAGGTCCGGATAAGTACTTCCCTGAAGTATCGGGTATTTTGCATAACCGTTTTCTGGTACAAACCTTTGCTCTATTTAGCCATTAAAGTTATAAGGTTTTATTATTTTTACGCTTTACTTTCTTTGCAGGCTATGGTGAAAACCTTTTTAAGTGAAAATATAAATGCCATTCTGGGAACCGTGATTATTCACCTCGTGCTTATTATGGTTTTCCTTATCGTTAAAATAGGACAGGTAAAAGAAAGCAACGAACAGCAGATGCTGATTGAATTGGTTGAAGAGGTGCAGACCTTACAGGAAATCATTAAACAAAAGCCATCCGGCCAAATCGAAATACCGTCCCTGAACATGCAGGCCATTCATAATATTGCCGTAAATGTGGGTGAAAAACTGAAGGATGAGATCAGTACCGAAAAATACGAGCAACAGGTGATGCAGGAATTGGGTATTTCTACCCTTACACCCGATAATAGAACGGATATTGCTAAAAATGAGGAATTTATTCAGGTTGAAGAAAAGAAACCTGAAAAGCCAAAAGAAGTCAAAAATATCATCTACAAATCAAATGCAACGATTCAGTACGATCTTGCGAAACGCTGGCATGTGGTTGATATATATGTACCTACATACAAATGCGAGGGCGGAGGAACCGTCCGGCTGTATTTTACCGTGGATCCCTCGGGAACGGTAATCGCCTCTTCCTTTGATGAATCCCAATCAATCCATGATCTTTGCCTGCGGACAGAAGCTCAGCGTTCAGTGCAGGGAGCCAGGTTTAACAGCGACCCCGGAGCTCCCCCAAGACAGCAGGGAACGATAACCTACGTTTTCATTCCGCAATAAGCCACATTTCGCTGATCCGCTTACCCATGAAAGACTTTACAGGTGACTTCTGCATCCTTGAGGGCCGGTTGGAAAAAACCGATGCCCTGAACAGGATTTCGTTGGCTGCGTTATCCGTTTGTTACGAAGTGATCCGGGTTGATGATGGCATATTTCTGTTTCTGGAAGATCATCTCAGCCGATTTCGCGAATCAATAAAAAATATTGATATAGATTATACTATTGATTTAGAATATATTATTAATATTTTATTAAAGTTAAAGGTTAATAATAGCCTTCATTCAGGCAATATAAAACTGCTCATTGGCTTTCAACCGGGAATAAAACGGGACCCCCTTATCCTGGCCTATCCGGTTTTGCATCGGTATCCGACAGAAAGGCAATACAGGGAAGGGATCACGACTTCCCTTTTCAGGGAAGAAAGAGAAAGGCCCAATATTAAATACATCCAATCCTCTTTGCAGGAAAAATGCAGGAACGAAATCAGGATGCGCGGTGTATATGAAGTATTGCTGGTGGATCATGACGGATGCGTTACCGAGGGAAGCAAGTCAAATATTTTCTTCCTTAAAGGGGGAATTCTGTGCACACCTCCTGCAGACCGGGTGTTAAAAGGAATTACAAGGGAAAAAATCATCGGAATATGCAAGGAATCGGGATACCCGCTCATGGAAAACACCATACCCGTGAAATGCCTGGATCAATATAACGCTGCATTCCTTTCGGGAACTTCACCCAAAGTTCTTCCTGTTGCATCCATTGATGGGGTTTCTTTTAAGGTTGATGATCCCCTGATAGAAAAAATAAAAGCCCGCTATGAGGCATTGATCGGAACCTATAAGGTACAGATCCGTCAAAAAGGCTATCGTTTTGATTTTTGATGCCGGAATGCTTTTGGTATTTCCGCCTTCAGAGGAAATTTGCCGGGCAATCCTTTCCGTTATTTCATCAGCAGCGACCGGTAAAGTTCACCGTCTTCACAAATCTCCACGGCCTTATCAAATGCTTCATCATGGATCAGTGATGCACGGGCTTTGCCTTTCTGATAATAGTAACGGCCTGCAATTTCTTCAACAAGCAAAGCCTTGATTTCATCCTTAAACGTCTGAAGGTCTTTCTCCTTGTCATGTGCCAGTTTTTTCTTCAGCGCGTCAAACTCCTTTTCGGCTCCTTCATAATATTTTTCACTGCGGGCAATGCCGATCAATTCCGTCAGCTTATCATCGCTTTCCGTTATATAATCATAGTTCTGTGTGCTTATGAAGGCCAAAAAATCAGTGTACTCTGCATCCGAAAAGGACATATTTCCAACGCTATCGAAAGTCGCATGCGTAGCCGCATATTTCGTGGCATAATCAAAAATCAGGTTCTTGGTATACAGGCTGATGGTAATATTACCCGGCGGTTCGGGATCGACCGGTACATCGGGCGAAATCCCTCCTCCGTCATACACTTTACGGCCGTTGCGCGTTGTGAACTCGCGGATCAGTGAATCCGGTATAACACCTACGCTTCCGTCCTCATTCCGGTTTGAATAATCCACGGCCTGAATGCACCGGCCGCTGGGTATATAATATTTTGCCGTGGTGACTTTTAACTGTGCATCGTAACTGAGCGGCCGGGTTGTCTGTACCAGTCCCTTTCCGAATGTCTTCTGTCCGACGATAACGGCACGGTCAAGATCCTGCAGCGCTCCTGCCACGATTTCAGATGCCGATGCAGATGCCCGGTTGACCAGCACTACAACAGGAATAGCGGTATCCACGGGAGAATTGCCCGTTTTATAAACGGCATCCCATTGCTTGACCCGGCCCCTTGTACTTACAATTTCTTTACCCTTTTCCACGAACAAATTGGTCACATTAACCGATTCGATCAATAATCCTCCCGGATTTCCGCGCAGGTCAATAATAACCGAGCCGGCACCTTCATGGATCAATTGTTTCAAAGCAGTATGGGTTTCGTCCCCTGCACTTTTTGTAAAACCGGTAAGACGGATATAGCCAATCCGGTCTTTTATCAGGCCATAATAGGGAATGTTCGGAATGGTGATCTGCTCCCGGATGAGTCTGACATCCTGACTTTTTGCCTCA
>JAGDMB010000228.1 GCA_017860375.1 Bacteroidota bacterium
ATGGCCTTTGGATAGTTGCCCAGCTGAAGATAAGCATAACCGATCTTGTTCCAGGTTTCACCGTCCTCATCCGGTACGATGCTGAGGTGTTTTGTATAATCACGAATGGCGTCGGAGTAACGGTTTGTCATGAGATACAGCATACCCCGGTTTTTATATCCGTTCTGGCTGGCCGGATCAAGTTCGATGGCACGGTTAAGATCGACCAGCGCACTGTCAGTCAGGCCTATAGCAAGATAGGCCGCCCCCCGGTTTGCATACGCTTTATCGTTATCGGGTTCAACCACGATACACCTCGAGTAATCGGCAATTGCCGACCTGTATTTTTGCTGGCTGTAATAAACATTGGCCCGGTTGATCAGTGCATCGGTCTGATTATCGTCCATGCTTATCGCTTGCGAGAACATTTTCAGCGCCTTTTGAATATCCCCTTCCTTTTTGAAGATCATGCCCCGGTTTGCATATGCCTTGCTGCTTGGCGCAACTTTAATCGCCTGGTCCCATAATGTGCCCCCGTCCTTCCAGGTAGAAGCCTGTCTCCTGCTGATGATCACCAGCGACAGGGCAATTGCAGCCAGTACGATACCGGATAGGAGGGGAAGCCTGTCTTTTTTGCTGTCTATATACCGCTGCAGGTAGAATCCGGCAAGGAAAAACGGTCCAAGCAGCGGAATATAGGTGTAACGATCGGCGATGACGGCATTTCCCACAGCAAAAAATTGAAGGACAAGGATAAGGTTAATTCCGTATAGCAGCATGGCGAAAACCATTTCTTTATTATTCCGCTTAACCGATACAACAAATACGGTTATCAATGCAAGGGTAACCAAAACCGATAAATAATAGACCATCGGCAGGTCAACGTTCAACGCAGGGAAGGGATAAAAAGCACACAACCTGAAAGGGAAAACAGTTTTAACCAGGTACATCATTATTCCGTAATTGCCAAAAAAGAACCGGGATGCAAACGGGTAAAGTCCTATATCGGAATAGGCACCGTGCATTTTCTGAACCTGCAGCGTTATGATGCCAAATGCAAGGGAAAGGACAAAGAAAGGGATTTTTTCAAGATACGTTCGGCTCAGTTTTAACCGGTTGAAATAAAAGTCAATGGCCAATAAAACAAGGGGAAAGACCACGGCAGCCGGCTTTGAAAGCAGGGACAGGAGAAAAAGAACAAAGACTCCGGATAATACGGTCCAATTGTTCTTTTTCAGATAATGGAGATAAAGGACCATACCTCCCAGGAAAAATGCGCTGTATAACACATCTTTGCGTTCCGAGATCCATGCCACTGATTCCACATGCAGGGGATGAATTGCGAAGAGCAGTGCGGTGACGGTCGCGATCCATATTCTTTGTCCCGAAAGGAGGTAAAAAAAGAAAAATACAAGTACAATATTGATAAGGTGAAGGAATACATTCACGGTATGAAACCATTGCGGTTTACCATCGGAGATCCAATAATCAATGGCCAGCGACAGCATGGTCACCGGATGAAAATTTCCCAGTACGGGTTCTTTAATGATCTTGAAAAGGTTATCGGCCGATTGGATGGTGGAATTCTTAATTACATAATAATCATCGTCCCAGTTGACGAAATCAGCCGTAAAGACCGGGGAGAATACGATGAGGGCAAGGATAATGCAAATTGAACCATAAATGAACAAGTTCCTTTTTGTTGGCTTTTTCGGAACAGACTTGTCCGTAACTTGTTTTGATTTCATGGATAACCTTCTGTTTTATCATGCAAGCTATTATTTTTTTTCCGGTTCAGAAAATACAGGCAGCGGTTTTTCAATCAAGCCCAATGTGCAGAAATCCGAAACTACCTGTCAGACCAGGCAAAGGTCAATCCTTGATGGCAGGCATGAGCAGATTGCCGCTCACTGCGCCGCTTAACGCTCACCTGCTTACTGCTCATCGCTCACTGCGCCGCTTAACGCTCACCTGCTTACTGCTCAGCTCACTGCGCCGCTTAACGCTCATCGCTCACTGCACCGCTTAACACTCACCTGCTTTCTGCTTACCGCTTACTGCTCAAGGCTTACCGCTTACTGCACCGCTTAACGCTCACCGCTTACTGCTCAACGCTTATCATTCGACATATCCACCCATTTCTTTGAACCAGAAGAGGATTCCACCACTTTTTCCAGAAAGAGCATGCCCCGCAATCCTTCCTGAATTCCCGGAAAATCATAGAGAGGATCGGGTTGCCTGCCGTTTTTCCATCGGCTTACTGCATCGGCAAAATTCCGGTAAATATTGGCAAAGGCTTCAATATAACCCTCGGGATGGCCTGCAGGAACTCGTGTATGGGCAACAGCAGCTTCCGACAGCTTGCCTGCACCTGTTCTTGCGATTTCCATGGGTCGGTCAGCCCATTTCAGCAGCAGGGAATTGGGTTCCATCTGATTCCATTCAAGTCCTCCTTTCTCGCCATATATGCGGATCTTCAATGCATTTTCCTCCCCGGTGCAGATCTGACTGGCTGTTAATACGCCTTTTGCTCCGTTATCGAAACGCAGGAGCACACTTCCGTCGTCGTCGAGTTGCCGGCCCGGGACAAATGCCGTAAGATCAGCACAAACCTGTGTGATAGTCAGTCCGGTAATATATTCTGCCAGGTTTGCAGCATGGGTACCGACATCTCCCATGGTGCAGCTTATGCCCGCTTTTAAAGGGTCCATTCTCCAGGCAGCCTGTTTATTACCGGTTCTTTCAACCGGCATGGAAAGCCAGCCCTGGTTATATTCAACCAGAATTTTACGGATGGCACCCAGTCGTCCGGATTTCACGATATGCCTTGCCTCTTTGACCATCGGGTATCCGGTATAGGTATGCGTCAGGGCAAAGATCAGTCCGGTCTGCAGCACGGTTTTTTCAAGATCAATGGCTTCCTGCAGGGAGAATGTCACGGGTTTATCGCAGATCACATGAAATCCGTTGCTTAACGCCAGTCTTGCCGGATCAAAATGAAGGCTGTTGGGGGTAACGATGCTTACGAAATCCATCCGCTGACCGGCAGGGAGATTTTTTTCCGTTTGTATCATTTCGGCATAGCTGCCATACACCCGTTCATCGGAAAGCCGGTATTCAGGTCCCGACTGTTTTGACACTTCCGGATCATGACTAAATGCACCACACACAAGCTCAATGCGGTTATCGAGCAGAGCCGCCATATGATGCACTTTGCCAATAAAGGATCCGGTTCCGCCTCCTATAAGTCCCATTTTAAGTTTCATAGCCTGCAAGGTATTTAAAGGTACAAAGTAAGGTTTTTTTCCAAGACCTCCTTTCTCTGTTCCGAAAAATTGAATGTGACAATAATGTTGACTTTGTCAGTCAAAAGTTGTACCTTTTAACACAATATGACAGGGATTACCTTGGGGCGTAATTTATTGTGTTACCTTAAATTGCTTCCACCATGAGACCAAAAAAACTTTTGATTTTTGCAGCAATGGTTGCTGCCATTTTCTTTAGTGGGTGCAATAAAGAAACGGTTATTGGCCTGCTTATGGACAGTTATGAGACAGAACGGTGGGAACGGGATAAAGACTTGTTTACGGCGCATGTCACCGAACTGGGGGGTGAAGTCATTACCGATGTCGCCAACGGAGATCCCGCTGTTCAGCTTCAACAGGCCAGAAAAATGCTGGAAAGTGGCATTGATGCACTGGTCATTGTTGCCGTTGATCAGAATGAGGCGGCCAAGATCGTTGAGCTGGCCCATAAATACAACGTGAAAGTTCTTTCCTACGACCGGTTGATAAAAAACTGTGACCTTGATTTGTATATCTCCTTTGACAATGTGGAAGTCGGCACCTTGCAGGCCGATTATCTCACGAGTGTTTGCCCGCAGGGTAATTATGCCCTGATCGGCGGAGCTGTAACGGACAACAATTCCTTCCTGCTGAAGATCGGACAGATGAATGTTCTGCAGCCTCTCGTGGAACGCGGCGATATTAGGATCGTGTATGATCAGTTTGCAAGTCGGTGGACGGAAGAAGAAGGGTACCGGCTGATGAAGGAATGCCTTGAATTGGATCAGGAAGTGGATGCCGTCATTGCAGGCAATGACAAACTGGTTACGGGTGCTCTGAGGGCGATCCATGAGAAAGAGATACGCACCCCTTATATTGCGGGTCAGGACGCAGAGCTGTTGGCATGTCAGCGGATTGTCGGAGGAGAACAAACCATGACCGTGTATAAGCCTATCGAGGCGATAGCTGCCAAGGCCGCTGATTTTGCCATGCAGCTGGCCTCGGGAGATAAGTTCACGAACCTGAATCTTTCCGTGAACAACGGAAAACGAATGGTGCCCGCAGTCATGCTGCCCCCCATGATCGTAAACAAGGAAACCATCCGGCTTACGGTGGTGGCAGACGGGTATTTGAAAGAGAATAAGATTTATGAATAAAACAGATGAAATGGAATAAACCCATCAACTCCTATTTACCTCTTCTTTCGGCTACCTTCTGATTTCCAATTTCTACCTGCTTATTCCTCATATTTTGCCACCAGCGGCATCCTCCGGCCCATACCAAATGCCTTTCTGGAGATACGAAGGATCGGAGGGGCCTGGTAGCGCTTGTACTCACTTGAGGTCACCATTCGGATGATTTTAAGAACCAGCGATTTTTCAATGCCCATTGCGATTATTTCGTCCGGTGATTTGTTCAGTTCGATATATGCGAACAGCACTCTGTCGAGGATGCTGTATTCAGGCAGGGAATCACTGTCTTTCTGACCCGGTTTCAATTCTGCAGAAGGAATCTTGGTAATCGTGTTCTGCGGAATAATTATCTCCGATCTGTTGATATAGGATGCCAGTTTGTATACATCGGTCTTGTACACGTCTCCCAGTATCGACAAACCACCGCTCATATCTCCGTAGAGCGTTCCATACCCGACAGCCGCTTC
>JAGDMB010000229.1 GCA_017860375.1 Bacteroidota bacterium
TCAATCGCTTGCTGTATAAAAGTGTCCAGCCGTGCCAGCCGGTCAGATGAAACTCCGACCGATTCGGGCTTTGCACTGACAAAATATAAGCGTTTGCTATCACCGTCATGTGCGGTTCTTGAAGTACAGGCGACCAGGATGGGTACCACCAGAATAAGCCTAAGGAAGGGTTTTATTTTCATGGGTTCACTTTTATGTGCAGTAAGGTTGCATGTTCATGGAATAATTGTGAGTTCAACCAATTGACAGTCTGTGGAGGAGGAACCTACCAGGATACCATATTTTCCTGGTTCAACAACCTGAATGTCCTTTTCATAGTCATACCGGGCGAGCATTCCGGGTGAAATGACAAAGGCAATCTCCTTTTTCTCCCCCGATTTGAAAGGGATACGCTTAAAGGCTTTCAGTTCTTTAAGGGGTCTTTCCTCAAGGCTTTCCGGATAACGCAGGTACAACTGAACCACTTCGTCCCCGTCCGCAGAACCGGTGTTTGTAATCTGGAATGAAATCTCCGTGCTGTCGCCCGGATGAAGTACAGCTTTTTCAAGCGACAATGCCGAATATGCAAAGGTGGTATAGCTTAATCCATACCCGAACGGATAAAGGGGAATCCCTGTAAAATAGCGGTATGTCCTTCCTTTCATTGCATACTCCTCAAAGGGTGGCAGGTCTTTGACCGTCCGGTAAAAGGTTACGGGCAACCTGCCGGCCGGATTGTAATCGCCAAAAAGCACGTCGGCTATCGCGGTTCCACCTTCCTGTCCCGGATACCATCCTTCCAGTATAGCCGGGATGTTTTCATCCTCCCAGACCAGTCCCAGTGCACTGCCATTCAGCAGAACCAGAACAATCGGTTTTCCGGTTTTCTTAAGTACTTTGAGCAGGTCGCGCTGAACTTTTGGCAATTCAATATCGGTACGGTCTCCGCCTTTGAAACCCTCCATGTTTATGCCCATTTCCTCTCCTTCAAGGGTAGGGGATATTCCTCCTGTCATTACAATGACGTCAACCTTTTCTGCGGCATCCAGCACTCTTTTGTATGGATCATTGTCAGGCATCGACCAGGCAAGCTGAATTGTGGCTCCGCCAGCCGCTTCAAAATATTCAAGCACCAGGGCGTACTGCTTTCCCTTTTCCATTTTTACCCTGATATTCATCGACTCAGGCGCATGTATATCCCAGTTTTCCATGACCTTTTTCCGGTCTATGGAGAGCCTGTAACCATCATCGCCGGTAACGGTGATGATATAATCGCCGGAGACCGGCGGTGTTAAATAACCCGACCAGCGGACCGAAAAAAAGTCCGCCGGCAGGCCTTCAGCAGGACTTGCATAATCCCAGGTCTCGTTGATGCGTTCAACGGTTTTTGTAAGCACCGGTTTTCCCGACAATGAAGTATCCGCAAAATATTCCGCTTTCAGTCCTTTTCCTCCGCTGCTGCCCTCCGGAAGGATAAAATATTCCGATGGAACCGGCTCCAATGGGATCTGGTCCACAAGACCGCAGCCCGGTTCATACAGGATGCGGGTATGGCTGCCTACCTTATTTTTTATTCCCTGAAGCACGGTTACATATTTCGACGGGTATCCATTGTAATTCCCCAGCAATACATCAAGATTTTCCGCACTGGGACCGGTAACAAGAATGGCCGAAAGATTCTTCGAAAGGGGCAGGGTGTGGTTTTCATTTTTCAGCAGAACAATGGATTTCTGAGCCGCCAGGATGGATAACCGGCGGTGTTCAGGACAATCATTCACGGAAAGAGGGATTTGTGCATAGGGAACCCTTTCAGGCGGATCGAACATACCGAGTTTGAACCGCGCCAACAATAATCTTCGCAAAGAAATGTTGATTTCCTCTTCACGGATCAGTCCCTTTCTCACCGCTTCAACAAGGCTCAGGTAATCGGAACCGCATTCCAGGTCGCAACCTGCCTTAACTCCCATTGCAGAGGCACCGGATGCATCTGCGGTAATTTTATGTGTCATATAAATATCATTGATTGCGCCGCAGTCTGAAACCACATATCCTTCAAATCCCCATCTTTTCCTGAGGATGTCATCCAGCATGAAATCGCTTCCACAGCAGGCTTTTTCCCTGAAACGATTGTAGGCGCACATGATGGAATAGGCCTTTCCTTCCATTACGGTCGCTTTAAATGCCGGCAGGTAGGTATCCCATAAATCACGGTCCGGTACATCCGCATTAAAAACATGACGTAGTGGTTCGGGACCGCTATGCACGGCATAATGTTTTGGCGTTGCAACCAGTTTGAGATACCTGGGATCATCTCCCTGAAGTCCCCGTACAAATGCCACCCCGAGTCTGGAAGTAAGATACGGATCTTCCCCGTATGTTTCCTGGCCTCTTCCCCAGCGTGGATCACGGAATATATTCACGTTGGGCGACCAGAATGTGAGTCCCTGGTTTTGCCCCCGCTGACCCTCTCGGATAAATTCATGATGCTTAGCCCTTGCTTCATCCGATATGGCAGTTGCGATTTCCAAAACATGCTCCTCATCCCAGGTGGCACCCAGTCCGATTGCCTGTGGAAAAACCGTGGCTACACCCGCACGGGCTACCCCGTGCAGACATTCGCTCCACCAGTTGTAAGCCGGAATTCCGAATGTGTCAATGGCGGGCGCATCATTCACCAGCTGGGAGACCTTTTGTTCAAGTGTCATCCGGGATACCAGGTCATCGACTCTTTCTTCGAAGGAGAGGGAAGGATCCTGAAAAGGATATTGGATTCGTTGCTCCCTGCATGCGATCAGGGTTATCAGGATCAGCGGAATAATGGCTTTTTTCATGGGGCTGCATTTTGAACAGAAATATAGGAAATAATTCAATTGAACCGGTTCCGGGATAGTCATCTTTTTTTTTTCGACCGGAAACGGATGACCTTTTTATTGTATATTGCATGGTAGAAAGAGCTCAATTCATCGCGACCATGTATTCTTTCTTTAAAAAACTGCTGATCCGGTTGTTTCCTGAAAAATTTCTGATCCGGATTGAATTCATCCTGCGGTTTTTTTATTCGTTGCTTTACCTGGGCTCTGCTGTACGCTGCACTATATGCGGAGGTAAATTTACCGGGTTTATTCCCCTGGCTTCCGGCGATTTGCTTTGTCCCCGCTGCGGTAGTCTCCCGCGTCAGAGGAGGCTATGGATCATCCTTCAACCCTTTATTCATCCTGAAAGCCGGATCAATATCCTGCACTTCTCTCCTTCGCGTATCCTGCAGAAAAAGCTTCGGCGCAAGATCCCTTTGTATTATACCACCTCCGATTATGACAGGAAGTCAGGCACCGATAAACATTTCGATATTACCCGTATTCCCGAACCGGATGATCGGTACGGGCTGATTATTTGTTTTCATGTCCTTGAACATATTCCCGATGACCGACAGGCGATCAGGGAATTATACCGCGTTACGAAACCGGAAGGAAGGGTATTCCTGCAAACTCCTTTTAAGGAAGGAAATATGGTTGAAGATAAAACCATTACCACAGCAGCAGACAGACTTCATCATTTCGGACAGGAAGACCATGTGCGGGTCTATTCCGTTGAAGGGCTTGCAGGCAGGCTGGAAGAGGCAGGTTTTTCCGTTCAGGCAGAACAATACAGTGCCGATCCTGTGCTGGGACTGAAAGAAGAAACGGTTCTGATCTGCAGCAAAACTAAAGTGCAAATCTTTTCATGACCTCGTTGAAATAGTCCTTTTTTCGGCGGGCCAGTGGAACCTGACTGCCGTCTGTCATTTCAACGAATCCGCCGTCTTTGCGGGAAAACGATTTGACATGTTGAAGGTTTATCAGGAAAGAGTGATGTATTCTGAAAAACATGCGGGAGTCAAGGATCTGCTGGTAGTCATTCAGGCATCTGGACACCAGGATTTTTCTTTTACCAGTCATGTAAAACATACAGTAACTCCGGTCTGCCTCCAGCCTGATAATTTCATTTACGAGAACATATTCGTATCCCGATGCAGTAGGGATTGCCAGTTTCTGGGGAATATCGCTTTTGAGGTTGTCAAGCAAAATACTGAAATCAATCATAGGATTCCTTGAAATCGCCGGACCGACCTTGCTGATGGCGGAAATCAGTTCGGTGACCTCCACCGGCTTCAGAATATAATCCACGGCGCTGTAATGGAATGCCTGAATGGCATAATCATTATGCGCAGTAATGAATATGACCTTAAAATGCCGATCCGGTATTTTGTTGAGAATATCAAAACCAGTGCCGGGTGACATCTCCACATCCAGCAGCACCAGGTCGGGATCAGACCGGAGTATTTCATTTATGCCTTCCTGCACGCTGGTGGCAGTTCCCGAAATGCTGACAATGGGGCAATAGGTTTTAAGAATTTGTGACAGGAAAATGATGCAATCGGGTTCATCATCGATGATCACGGTTCGTAACATGCGGATTTTAGTTTAAAATGGGCAAATTAATTTCAACACGGGTTCCTGCAGGTGAGTTTTGATTGTTGATCAGGTCAATATACTTAATATCCAGTTTTTTCCCGTATAATACACGGAATAGTTTCATGCGATCCTGAGTGATATGGGTTCCCAGAGATCGATGATTGGAACGAAACTCCCTGCCGATAATGGCTGCCTTTGAGCGGCCGATCCCGTTGTCTTCAATGCTGCAGAAAAGGAGGTCTTTTTCGAGCTTAAACTCTATTTCGATGTGACCTTTCCCTGGCTTGTTCCGGATCCCATGCCACAAGGAGTTCTCCACAAAAGGCTGAACCAGCAGGGTAGGAATTTTGTAATCATAAGGATCTATTTTTTCGTCCACCCGGATCGCATAATCGAACTTGCCTTTAAACCGCATGGATTCAAGTTCCAGGTATAAAATCAGGTGTTCGGTTTCATCATGGATGGACATGTACTCGTTCTGCGAACTT
>JAGDMB010000230.1 GCA_017860375.1 Bacteroidota bacterium
GGCGTTGTGCTTCACCAGGGCAGGATATCGGAAATGGCCACTGGTGAAGGCAAAACACTGGTCGCTACCCTCCCGGTATTTCTGAATGCTTTGGCGGGCAAAGGCGTGCACATTGTCACGGTAAACGATTATCTGTCGAAACGTGACTCGGAATGGATGGGCCCCATCTTTGAATTTCACGGATTATCGGTGGACTGCATCGATAAGCACCAGCCCAACTCCGATTCACGGCGTAAAGCCTACCTTGCAGATGTTACCTACGGTACCAACAACGAATTTGGCTTTGATTACCTGCGCGACAATATGGCGATCAGCCCGAATGACCTGGTACAGAGAAAACATCATTATGCCATCGTGGATGAGGTCGATTCCGTGCTGATTGACGATGCCCGGACGCCTCTCATTATTTCGGGACCCACACCCCGGGGTGAAAACCAGGAATTTGATGAGCTTAAACCCCGCGTGGAAAAGCTTGTAAGCGTCCAGCGCAACCTGGTCAACACCATTCTGGCCGAAGCCAAAAAACTGATCGGTGAAGGGAAAACCGAAGAAGGGGGTTTTAAGCTTCTGCAAGCCTTTAAAGGCCTGCCAAAAAACAAGGCGTTGATCAAGTTCCTCAGTGAACCTGGCAACAAGGCATTGCTTTTGAAGACCGAGAACTTTTACATGCAGGAGAACAGCAAGAACATGTTCAAGGTCACCGATGACCTGTATTTCGTTATCGACGAGAAACTGAATTCGGTGGAAATGACCGAAAAGGGCACCGACATCATCACCACCTCTGACGAAGATGACCGGTTCTTTATCATGCCGGATATCGGATCGGAAATTGCCGAACTGGAGAAATCGGGCCTTTCGGTGGAAGAAAAGCTGGAACGCAAGGACAAAATGCTGCAGGACTATGCCACCAAGTCGGACCGTATCCATACCATCAATCAGCTTTTAAAAGCGTATTCCATGTTCGAAAAGGATGTGGAATACGTGGTGATGGACAACAAGGTAAAAATAGTGGACGAACAGACGGGCCGTATACTTGAAGGCCGGAGGTATTCCGATGGACTGCATCAGGCTATTGAAGCAAAGGAAAAAGTGAAGATTGAGGCCGCTACCCAGACCTTCGCCACCATAACCCTGCAGAACTATTTCAGGATGTACCACAAGCTGGCCGGTATGACCGGAACGGCCGAAACCGAAGCCGGTGAATTATGGAATATCTATAAGCTCGATGTGGTGGTGATACCCACCCATCGCAAAGTCGTACGCGATGACCGCGAAGATCTGATCTACAAGACAAAACGGGAAAAATACAATGCGGTCATTGAAGAGATCGTTGCCCTTAATAATCAGGGCAGGCCGGCACTGGTGGGTACTACCTCCGTCGAAATTTCGGAACTGCTGAGCCGCATGCTTAAAATGAAGGGGCTGAAGCATAATGTGCTGAATGCCAAACTGCATCAGCGTGAGGCGGAAATCGTCGCCGAAGCCGGAAAAACGGGCACCATTACTATCGCCACCAACATGGCCGGCCGCGGAACAGACATTAAGCTTACCGTGGATACAAGGGCTGCAGGAGGGCTGGCCATACTCGGTACGGAACGGCATGAATCGAGGCGCGTCGACAGGCAGCTGCGCGGTCGTTCCGGTCGTCAGGGCGACCCGGGCACTTCACAGTTTTATGTATCGCTCGAAGATGACCTGATGCGTTTGTTTGGCTCTGACCGTATCGGCGGCGTCATGGATAAACTCGGCCTGAAGGAGGGAGAAGTCATCCAGCATCCGTGGATAACCAAATCCATCGAAAGAGCGCAGAAAAAAGTGGAGGAGAATAACTTCGGGATCCTGGTGAACCAGTTTCATGGCCAGGTGGATTTTGAAGAGTTCCGTTTTGAAGTATTCCGTACTTTATTTATTGAACCCGGCTTCGCAGCAAAAGAGTATGTGAGTTTGTCCGAGCATGAACTGACGGAAAGCCTCTATAAGTCGATCCGCGATGCCTATAAAAGAAAACAGGAAGCCATTGCCAAACAAGCTTTCCCGGTAATAAAGGATGTTTTTGAAAAACAGGGCAAACAGTATGAGAATATTGTCGTTCCCATTACCGACGGAGTGAGGGTATACCATGTGCTTACCAACCTTGAAAAAGCATACAATTCGAAGGCTGAAGACCTGATGCGTTCCTATGAGAAGAGCATCATGCTGGCCATAATCGATGATGCATGGAAGGAGCATTTGCGCGAACTCGACGACCTGAGGCAATCGGTTCAGACTGCCACCTACGAGCAGAAAGACCCCCTGCTCATCTATAAATTTGAATCATTCGAACTGTTCCGCACCATGGTGGATACCGTAAACAAACAGCTGGTCGGTGTTTTGCTGAAGGGACAGATTCCCATCCAGGATTCTTCAGGCGTGCAGCGCGGACAGGCTCCGAGGCGCACGGATTACAGCCAGATGGAGGCCAACAAGAGTGAATATCAGCCCAATGCCCCCGGCGGCGGTATGCCCGGAAAAAGAGGCGATGAAAAAGTGCAGCCCGTGAGAGTGGAGAAGAAGGTGGGGCGGAATGAATTGTGTCCCTGTGGCAGCGGGAAGAAATACAAAAATTGTCACGGTGCCCAGAGCATGGGGGCGAGGATTTAGGAAGAAATTTATTTTAGCTTCTTCACCAGTGCGTCTAGTTTGGCATAATGCTTTTCACTTACAGGAGCAAGCGGAAGCCTTACATTGTTTCGCCCAATCTTCAGTATTTCAAGAACGGCTTTTACCCCCGACGGACTGCCTTCTTCAAAAAGGCCATCGATGAGGTCGAGCAGTTTATAATGCAGCAGGGCCGCTTTTGCCATTTCACCTTTTAACGCATGGTTCACCATGGCCGAGAATTCTTTTGGGAAGGCATTGGCAACAACCGATATGACACCCGATGCTCCCAGTGCAACCATCGGAAGCGTAAGGGCATCATCCCCGGAAATTACCTGAAAATTTTTGGGTTTTTGTTTGATGATCTGCATGATCTGGGCAAAGTTTCCGGAGGCTTCTTTCGTGGCAACAATATTCTTGCATTCATTCGCCAGTTTAAGGGTTGTGTCAGCCGTGATATTCGAACCCGTCCGCCCGGGCACATTGTAGATTATAACCGGCACCGGACTGGCGGTGGCGATGGCTTTAAAATGAAGAAATATTCCTGCCTGTGAAGGTTTATTGTAATAGGGGGAAACCGAAAGGATTGCGTCGACATTATCAAAATCAGTCGTGCTGATCGTGCTCAGGACTTCCTGCGTATTGTTTCCTCCCACACCTACCACCACGGGTATCCTTTTATCCACCGTATCGGTCATAAAATTGACAACCGCCTTTTTTTCGTCTTTGGAAAGGGTCACGGATTCGCCTGTTGTACCCAGCACAACAATATAATCAACTCCACCGCTGATGACATGTTCCACCAGTTTTTCAAGGGATTTGAAATCGATGCTGCAGTCATTTCTGAAAGGTGTTATTATGGCAACACCTGTGCCGGTAAAAGACTTCTGTGACATGGCGGATTATTTTTTAAGTATGGCGAGATAATGCATGATCTGGGTGATGAGAAAACTCAACTGCAATTCCGTCCGCGTTTTCTTTTCAATTTCCTTCTCCATCTCATCCGACTTTTTATCATCCTTCCTTTCCGAAGTAATTTCATCGTGAACCTTTTTCATCTGTTCGTCTTCCTTCTCGGTATCGATCATCAGATCAAGGTATTTTTCATCGGGTGAGAATTTCCCTACCTTGAACGTGGCAGGGGAAAGAGCGACAATATACTGAATCGGGAAGCAGGGTTCAAGACTAAGGTCGATGAGGATGTCGAAAGGCTTTACAATAAATGCTTCCGTGACTTCGGATACCGGTTTGTAAAACCAGTTCAGATCATTCCGTGAAAAAAAATCAAAACCTTTCCGGTACAGATAATGATCGATCAGCTTTTTACTGTCTACATATCCGAGGATGCTTACAGAGGAATCATTCTGCGAAAGCTTTTTGGTGAATTCCTTGATGATCTCAAAGCTGACATATTCCGTTGCATTGTAAAGGATGCCGATGTTCCGGGCATTTTTTAAATTGCAAACCATTACCGACCGTTTCTGGTTCCTGAGTTTTTTTCCCAGAATATGGTTACCTATAAGGGCTTTGATCCTTTCACCGGTTTTCATCCTGCAATGTTAAAAAATTCAGCGGATTATTGAAAGCACTTGGTCAAAAGAAAATGGAGTGTAAATCTGTCAATCTTTAAATCTGTAAATTTGTCAATCTGTAATCTCTCACTTCTTACCGTTCAGCTGCCTCCCCGTGAACAGCAATGCCGGAATCAGCGATGACTCCCAGTAGGTCCTGTCATGATTGCCCGGCCTTACGTGATATTCATGGGGTATCCGGTAACGGACAAAAAGATCGTGCAAGGCTTCATTTCCGGGCAGAAGGTAATCATATAATCCGCAGTCAATGAACCAGGAAACCGATTTTAAGGTGTCGGGCTGTCGCTCAACAAGGTAAAGGGGGTTGTTCTCCATCCAGTGCTGCGTTACCTTTTTGTATTGCTGAATACTGTCCCCGTAAACAGGCGCAAATACTGCATTGAATTTTTCCGCCTTCTCATTGATGATCATGCTGTCGGTCCGCACTGCCGCACTGAATGCCACAGCCGTTGAAAAACAATCCGGATGCCGGAAAGCATTGATCAAAGCACCATAACCGCCCATCGAAAGCCCTCCGATCGCCCGGTCAGCCTTGCTGTCTTTTGTTTTAAAGGTACTATCAATATACGGAATAAATTCGCTGATGAAGACAGTTTCATAAGGAAATGCATTGCAAAAATCGTTGATGTAATACGACTTCTTACCATCGGGCATGACGATGATCACCGGAGGTATATCCCCGGCCTGAATCAGGCTATCCGCAACACGGTCAATCGAAAAATCATTGATCCAGCTGTTTTCATCGCCTCCCAGCCCGTGCAGAAGATAAAAGACCGGAAAACTGTCCGGGATTGCCGGATATTCCGGAGGAAGGTACAGCGAATAGAAAAGCGTATCATGGGTTGTCATGCTGAGATAGGGAAGGCTTCGCTGTAACGTTCCTTTTGTTTTGTTTTTATCACCGGTGCACGACTGTGCAGAGAGCGGGAAAGAATAGAAAGAAATGCATGAAAGCAAAATGAGCAGAAAAATCAATCGTCTTGTCATAAAGCTATTGAATTGGATAAACTGAATTCCCGGCAGGGCCTAAAATCGTTCCAGGATTATTTTCCGTGAAATTAACAATTATTGCATTGCATAACGAAGGGGAAGTCACTTTCTTCTCATCATCCCGGCTGCCAGTCCTATTAAAAGAAATACCACCAGGGCTCCCGAAACAATGGACAGCCCTTTGTTGATCTTTTTCGATTCAAGGAGCAGGGTATAGTCTTTTGTATAAAAACTATTATTGTTTATATCCCAGGAGGCAGTGTTTCCGTTTATTTCCGTTGAATTGGAGGATAGAATCACACCCGGCATAATGGTGAGGTTCAGGTAGGTATCTCCATAAAAGGGCAGGATATATTCCATTTTTTTATCAACGGCATCAAATCCATCCCGATTTGCCTGATGAAGAACGGCTGTGTCGGCATGATAGAATAATGAAGCCATGAATAACAATGTCGAATCGCCTTTAAATCCTTCAAACAAGGTTTCAGCATCAAAACAGGTATCAAAATAGGCAAATAATTTTTCACGGGTTTTCTCCGTCTCTTCCGGCTTCATGATCCCGCTTTTGTCGAGGGCTGCTTTCAGCACATCAAAATATTCTGCATACACATTTGCACTTACCCAGCGGTAAAACTTTTTCTCGATCACTTCCTCCAATTCTTTCATACGGGTGCTGTCCTTTGCCGATAAGGCAGGCCTGACGAGGGTATCCTTTATGACCATCAGTGCATCGGATTCCCGCGAATAGTAAAGCTCTTTATCATCAGCCAATACTATTTCAAGCTCCCTGTCATCTAAAAATTCATCAACCGGCTTATGGTGAAAAGGAAATGTCTGCTTGTACGTCTCGGCATACGTATAAAAGGTATTGAACCATCTGAATTTTTTCTCCACCTTTACTTCCCTCATGATCTGGTTTTTACCTTCAGAAACCGGATTGAGCTCCTTATTCAGTTCTGCGGAATTACGAAACACCTTGCTGGCTTTGTACACATATTGCTTCTTACTATTTGAATCACCCCCTGCTATTTCTTCATACTCACCTGATATTTTCCAGGTGGAATCAACAGGTACGGGTATTGATCCTTTAAAAATTTCAGCCGAATCACCCTTGACCACGATGGTCCTTTCAATGGAGCCGTCAGGTAATACGCGGGTGGTAAAGGTGTATTCAAGGCATCCCGAAGCCAGGATGACCAGCAGGACAAAGCTGCCGATGTGTTGTATTATTTTACTGCTTTTCATGGGTGATGTTTTTAAAGATCGCATGGTTATGTTGTCAGGTCAGTTTTATTTCCGGATATTTTCCAGGGCATGATCCATTAAGAAGTCGGGAATAAGGATTGCATCCGGACGGATGGAGTTTTCCAGGTG
>JAGDMB010000231.1 GCA_017860375.1 Bacteroidota bacterium
ACTTTCTGGGGATTTATGCCTTTTAAAGAGATGACAAATTATATGCTTCAGGCAGATGCAGCAATCATTCCTCACCTGAAAAATGACTTTACGGATACCACCATCCCTCATAAGTTATTTCAGTACATGTATGCAGGACTTCCTGTGTTGTCTTCCGATTGTCTGCCGTTAAAAAGGATCATTGAGGAAACAAAGGCAGGAAGTATTTTTCCCGGCGGTGATCCTCATTCGCTGGCAAAGCTGATTGAGAGACTATATGAGGAAAGAAACCGGAATACCTTTGATCCGGAAATAAGCAGAAGTTGGGTTTTGAAGAAATACAACTGGGAAATGGAAGCTGTGAAACTTTTAAATATTTACGCATAAATGGGTTTTTTTTCAATTCCTTTGCATCGATCACTGATTGAAAAATATCATGTCAGCCTGGTCCGGGAAGCCATAATTAAATACAGCAGAGGAAAGGTTCTTGATGTTGGCTGCGGAAACAAACCCTTTTATCCCCACATAAAAAATACAATTGATCAGTATATCGGACTTGAGCATATAGACAGCATACATGCAAAAGAAGAAGCGGACATACTTGGATCAGCAGATAATATTTCGTTACCAGACAATCATGTTGATACCGTTATCCTTACCCAGGTTATTGAACATGTTGAGAATCCTTCTGCGGTATTTAAGGAAATTAATAGAGTTTTAAAGACACAGGGGATCCTGATCGTTGCATGGCCATTTCTGTACCCCGTTCACGAAGAACCCAGGGATTTTTACCGGTATACCGAGTTCGGACTTCTGCATTTGGCAAAGGAAGCCAAAATGGAGGTAATATCCATCGTGCCGGTTTCAGGTTTCTGGATTACATGGTTTGGTTTCGTTTCGATATACCTCAGGGGCAAATCTCTGTTAATTTACACAGTATTATATCCTTTCCTCCTGTTGCTTAAAATCACGTGCGTATTATTTCAATGGTTGGATCGGAATTCAAAGGCACGTATGAAATGGACCTGGAATTATTATGCAATACTAAAAAAGGGAAATGAATAAATCGTATCGGATACTTATCCTGGGCGGTCTGGGTTTTATGGGCAAGAACCTGTATGTTGAACTATTGAAAAAGGGCTTGTCCGCAGATATCTTTTCAAATACCGAATTATTAAAAGAAGATCCCTTTTTCAATCTCTTCAAAGGACGGCTAATACTGGGGGATATTCGAAATATTGAAGACATTAAGGCGGTCATAAATGAGTATGATATTGCTTTTTCATTTGCGGGTATTTCAGGAGCTGCATCAAGCAACTATTGCCCATACCTGGATATGGATATCAATCTCAAAGGGCATTTGAATATTCTGGAGGCATGCCGTGAAATGAATCCGCATATCCGTTTGATATTTCCATCAAGCAGGCTTGTATATGGAAAACCGGTTACCCTCCCTGTGGATGAGAACCATCCTTTGCGACCTGAATCTATTTATGCGGTACATAAACTTACGTTAGAAAACTACTATCTTTTGTACCACGAACTTTTTAACCTTGATGTTATTATTCTCCGGATTTCAAATCCATATGGACCTTTTCAGAGTCTTTCCGTCAGCAATTACGGGATCATTAATTTATTTATTATGAAAGCGCTGAAGGGAGAAAAAATAAATATTTTTGGAGATGGCCACCAACAAAGAGATTATTTGTTCATTCAGGATTTGGCAGAGTTGCTGGTCAGCTTAATACCATCCCGGAAGGTTTCGGGGGAAATATTCAATATCGGCTATGGTGAGGGTATTTCATTGTACGATAGTGTAATGACAATTAAGAAATTCGTACCCCAACTGAATTATGCAACAATCGATTGGCCTGAGAATTTTAAGAAGATTGAAACCGGCGATTACATCAGCAGCATATCGAAAATTAAAGCCTTATTGGATTGGAAGCCCATGACAAACTTTGAAGAAGGGATTGAAAAAACCATAAACTATTACCGCGAATACCTGCATGTCATCTAAGAAAATCTGTCTTCATTATACCTCAAATTTCCTGCCATTGACCATGGTATGGATCTACACCCTTCTTGAACATTTTCAGAACTATGATCCCTTTGTGCTTACACGGAAAAAGAGCAATGAAAAATTCTTTCCCTATGGAAAAATTAAATCCCTGAGTGATTTGTTCATCATTGAACAATATTTGAATATTGGATTTTCCAAGCTTACAGGCGTTATTCCCTTTTTTTCCAAAGCAGCATCAGAAATAAAGCCCGACATTCTGCATGTCCATTTAGGAAATATTGCCTATAAATTATTACCGCTTAAAAGGAAACTTGGCATTCCGGGTCTGTTAAGCTTTTACGGAGCGGACGCCTACCTGTATCCCACGCAGAAAAAAAACCGGAAAAAATTATTGTCTGTTTTCAGGGATATGGATAAAATCCTGGTTCTGGGTCCTGCCATGCAGCATGAGTTGAAACAACTGGGTTGCCCTGAACAAAAAACTGAAATTTTGCATTTGGGTATTGATACGGACAAAATTGCCTTTACTGAAAAAGTATTTCCCCTGAACAGGCCACTTAAATTCTTGCTTGCTTCCAGTTTTGTTGAAAAAAAGGGAATTGATATAACCCTGACCGCTCTTGAGCGGATCAGACAAGCAATTGATTTCTCCATTGAAATAATAGGAGACGGACCATTGCGATCCGGTATTATCGAAATTGTCAGAAAAACCGGATTGCAAGACAAGGTTATTTTTCATGGTTATAAACCGTATGCATTTGTTTTGGACAAAGCGCATGAATGTGATGTTTTTTTGCAGGCCAGCAGAACCGCATCCAATAATGATAAAGAAGGGACTCCTATGGTTCTGGTTGATGTCATGGCAGCAGGGATGCCTGTTATTTCAACCAGACATTCTGATATCCCCGAAATTGTTGTCGATAATTATACCGGATACCTGGCTGAAGAAAACGATACAGAAAGTTTTGCTGCATGCCTGATCAAACTAATCGATAATGCAGATCATTTTAATGATTTGAGCCATCATTGCCGTTCTCATGTTGATGAACAATTCAATGTTTTCCGGCAGGTGGAAAAGTTGGAATCTCTTTACAATACGCTTCAATTAAATTACTGAATACGATCATGAAATCATTTCTAAAACAGGTTTATTTCTATCTCCGCTATCCGAATCAGTTTTATTCCTATATGTATTCACTCGTGCAGGGCAATAAAGCCAGGAAACTTACTATTCAACGTATCCCTCCAAATTATATCCTCTTTGATCGTTTTACAGAAGACTCTGTATTCATAGATGTCGGATGTGGTTATATGGCTGAGCTTTCGCAGTACCTTATTCAAAAATACAAGCTCACTGCGTATGCAGTTGATCCTACGGAAAAACATGCCTCCGCTATAAGAGAGCTGGTAAAAAAATATTCTCCTCATTTAATCCACATTCCGTATGCCATTACTTCTACAAATGAGGAAATCGTCTTTTTCGAAACCCTGGATCATGAAAGTGGTTCATTGTATGAGGATCATTGCCATATAGCCAGGGACAGGATCAGAAAATATAAAGTGCAGGGGAGGAATCTATCGACACTTCTGCAAGAACTTGGTCTTTCGAAAGTGGATTTGCTTAAGCTTGATCTTGAGGGTGCTGAATATGAACTAATTGCTAATCTTACTGCCGGGGATATTCGTTCTGTTGATCAGCTTTTTATAGAATTTCATCATCATGCGTTTAAACGGATTCATAGGAAAGATACAAGGAAAGCTGTATCGACGATCAAATCCCTTGGTTTTAAGGCGTTCACCCTGGATTCACATAATTATCTGTTCTACAGGGACAAAATATAATAAAAATGCCCGGTATAGTTGGAATAATTAGTCATCAGACGGAGCAAGATCTGTTGAAACGAATGGTCGGTAAAATCAACCATTTTAATTATTCCACAGAAAATTATTTTAATTCGGGCATACATTTGGGAATTGCACATCTGGGTTACAATTCCAGTAGGATTTTAGTTAGCGAATGCAAAAATCATGTACTGGCTTTTATTGGTGAAATATTCAGTTATGACAAATCTGAAGTCCTGAAAATACCGGATGCCGCTGCATTATTGCTTGATTTGCTTATCCATCATCCCGATCTATCTTTTCTTTCTTCTCTAAACGGACATTTCAGTGCTTTTTACTGCGATATTACATCAAATAGACATGTATTGATATCAGACCGGTTTGGAACTCGTCCCGTTTATTATGCTTTTAACAAAGGAAGATTCTTGTTTGCCTCGGAGGTTAAATCTATTTTGGAAGATCAGATAAAAAAGACAATTGATACGGAAGCGGTTTCTCATCTGTTTCATTTTCATCATGTTTTTGGTTATAACACCCTTTTTACCGCTATCAGCCAGTTGCCTGAGGCCAGCTGTTTGATTTTTGAAAATGGCAAAATGAGGCAATTCCGATACTGGAATTTTCCTGAAAACACCGGGATATATACAAAAAAGCATTTCAGTAAAAAGGAAATTAACACCTATTCGGAAGCTCTGGAAGACCATTTGCAGAGGGCAATGCAACGAAATTTTTCAGAGAACCGGGATAGTATCCTGTTATCGTTGAGCGGTGGATTGGATTCACGGTATGTCGCTGCTTATGCCAGCCAGTTTGGTATTGAACCCCTCACCGCCTTTACAATGGGACCTGATGACTCAGAAGATCAGATATATGCGCGTCAGGTATCTGCTTTGCTTGGAATACAGCAGAAAGGTTTTGAAGTTTCTCCCTATACGCTATGGGATAATGCCAGACGGTTTGCCTATTATGCCGATGGGATGTCAATCATTCATGGGCCTGTCCAGGGGTTCTCGATACTTGAAGAATACTACCGGAAGCAAAAAAT
>JAGDMB010000232.1 GCA_017860375.1 Bacteroidota bacterium
GGCTGCGGTAATGGTGTTTGAAAAAGCCAGTTGCATGTTGTTGTGTGCATGGATCCCGATGGATTTTCCTTTCAGGATATTCATGTATTTTTTGGCAAACAGCTCAATTTGCTCGCAATACAAACTTCCAAAGCTGTCCACCAGGTAAAATATGGGTACCTTCGACTTGGCAACATCCGACAGGGCTTCATCCAGATCCCGTTCATTAACCTTCGAAACGGCCATGAGGTTGATACTCGTTTCATATCCCTTGTCCAGGCAGTGTTCCGCCAGAACAATGGCTTTGTCAATCTGGTGCAGATAGGCCGCAACCCGGACCATATCGATCACACTTTTCGATTTGGGCAGGATATTGTCCGGCTCAACCCGGCCTATATCCACCATAACGGATATTTTTGTATTGGTCTTGTTTTCCCCGACAATACGACGGATATCTTTCTCTTCGCAGAATTTCCAGTGCCCGTATTCTTCTTTGGAAAAGTACTTTTCACTGGTTTTATAGCCGATTTCCATATAATCAATTCCGCCCTCAACACAGGCCTTGTATACACTGCCGACAAAGGCATCGCTGAATTTCCATTTGTTCATCAGACCGCCATCACGGATCGTGCAATCCATCACTTTAATGTCCTTCCTGTACATGGTTAGAGGCTTTATTTTTTGTTGCGTATAAGATCAAGTTGCTCTTCAATGAAATAATCCATCAGGAGCCTGTATATTCTTTCAATAATATCGGGATTGAGACGATGCAGGATTGCCATTTTTCTTCTTTCATCGATTACTGCATTGTGCCTGTCTTTAGCGTATACTTCATCCGGATTGTTCTTGTATTTCACAATTGCCTGAATGTAATCACGCCTTTTGCCTATCAGATCAATAATCTCGGCGTCAATGCTGTCGATCTCGCGGCGGACCTCTTCAATGTTTTTGCATTCGTGCGGAACCTTCATAGGGATTGACAGTATTGAATATTGACTATTTTTATTTGTATATATTTACGGTGCAAGGATACGGATTTTTCTTTTAAATCGAACTATTTACTAACGGGTTTTTGTCATAAAAATTGAACCCTGACGGCCAATAATTGTTACTATAGAAAATCAAATCATGAAATGGAATATCATCCTGATCGCTTTAATGATGACTGCCTGCAATACGGGCGCTCAAAAATCAGAACCGGCAATGGAACCCAATAAGATCATCAAATCAGAAGAGGAATGGCGCAGTGTCCTGACTCCGTCGCAATATGCCGTATGCCGTTTAAAAGGGACAGAACCTCCCGGGAGCGGGAAATACGACAAATTCTATGAAAAAGGGTATTACCGGTGTGTCGCCTGCGGAAACAGGTTATTTGATTCGGGAACCAAATACAACTCCGGAAGCGGATGGCCGAGTTTTTATGATGTCTACCGGAAAGGAAATGTAACCACTCACAAAGATACTTCCTACGGTATGGTAAGGATAGAAGTATCCTGCGCCAACTGCGGAGCCCATTTGGGCCATGTTTTTGAAGACGGCCCGGATCCAACGGGACTGCGGTATTGTATCAATTCGCTGGCACTGGAATTTGTTCCCGAAGCGGATTCCCTGAAAACGGACAGGAAGTAAAATACTTCCTGTGAAAAAGTAACGGTCGTTTCTTACCGGGCCCAAAAAACACCAGGCATAAGGTTGGAACATGATTCCCGGCAGCTGCAAACATCTTACGCATTGCTTTATGTCATGAAGGGGGAAAAAACAGCAATTACTGCTTCAGCGCTTCGAAATTCCACTGTTTAAGATCCAGGGTCGATTCAAGTCTTTGTTCCATATCGTCCTGTACATTTATAAAGAAGTCTATTCCGGTGGCTTTTTCAACTTCATCCACCGGCACGGCATACGAGGTCAGCGTGCCGCTGGACGTATTGACACGGAAAATGAAACCTATCGCCCGTTCCCCGTTGAGATCCATGATTACTTTATAATACCGTAAGGGTATGGCTACCTTGTTCTCCCCGAATGATCCGAATGGTCCATCGGCAAGCACAGGTCCGGCTGCTATATAGAGCGTATTACCCTCTTTTGCCCATTCTCGTGCAAGATTCGCAAGACCTGTCCATAAATACTTGTTAAATCCGACCTTATGGGGAACGATGTTTGACATAAGGTAGGTTTCCGGGGCGGTTTTCAGGTCGAGGAGCATGTCTTCGGTGGGCACCAGCTGTCCCATGACAAATCCGGCGTCCCTGTAATCCTTGACGGAGGATGAACCGGTTGAAACCAGGGGATCTTCAGCATATTTCTCCTTGATGGTCCCTGAAGCCCTGGCCATCTCTGGAGTGAGCGCATACGCAGCCCAGGAAGGCAGTTCATTTCCTTCGTTATAGGACAGGGTGAAATGCGTATGTTTTACGGGTAATTCCCTTGGCATTGCGGATGCGATTTCATACGCTTCCTGCGCCTGCAGGGATATTCCAACAAAAGAGAGCGATATAAGAAGAAGCGTTTTCATTTATTTTCCTTTTAATAATCATTACGACAAATCCATAAAAGGGTTATTAAATGCTTGTTCTTTTTCCATGGAAGGTCACCTTTTTTCTTTGCTCTTTGCTCTTTACTCTTTTGTATGTGTATTTTTATTCTGGCTCCTGGTTCTTGATTCTTGGCTCCTGGCTCTTGGTTCCTGGTTCCTGGTTCTTGATTCTTGATTCTTGGCTCTTTTTTAATACCTCGGATCCTTCCTGAACGGCATCTTTGCCATTTTTTCCACTTCAATGCTGGGAAATCCGAATTCCTCCACAACCTTGCCCAGGATAAGGTATACCCCTTGTCCCCTGAACGGGTATTTTTTCAGCGAATCAGGGAAGTGCACCGTATCGAAAAATTCTCCGGTGACATCAAGGAAACAGCCAAAATGCATCCATTCCCCTTTTACCGTATGCACGTATTTTATGGTTACCAGGTTGCCCAGGATCCGGATCATTTTGCCCACGTTGTGGATCAGGTCATGGGCAAAAAGGTTGCCCCGGAAACGGGTCTCGAGGAGATCAAAGGCGGAAAGGCTCACCGGGAAACCGAGCAATTCGATCTCGTCATAGGCATCCTCCACGCTGGTCTGTTCCAGTTCAGGCAGCACAAATTCACGGGTATTTTCTGCAAACAGGCGTTTCGTTTCCGGCTGTTTATCGTGTTTTCCCAACAGCATATGGGCTTCCCAAAGCAGTTGTTTCTTGGTTTTTCCGGTGAAACGGAAAGCGTTGAGCCGTATCAGGATCACCAGTTGTTCAATGCCTGCGGGAACCCTCGCGATGAAGTCCCCGAGACCGGTATAGGGACCGTTGGTTTCCCTTTCGCTTACGATCCTTTCGGAAATCTTCTGTTCCAGGTTGGCGATATGGATCAGCCCGATGTAAATATCCGTGCCGGTGATGCAGGTTTTACAGGTACTGCGGTTCACGCAGGGCAGATTGATTTGTGCGCCGCTGCGCCGGGCTTCGTTAAAATATACCCAGGTGCGGTAAAATCCTCCGAAATTGTTGATGACGGCTACCATGAATTCCATCGGGTAATAGGTTTTCAGGTACAGGCTCTGGTAGCTCTCCACGGCATAAGAGGCCGAATGAGCCTTCGAAAAGGCGTACCCGGCAAAGGACGCAACCTGCCGCCAGACTTCCGCGGTGAGTTCTTCGGGGTAGCCCCGTTCACGGCAATTGGAATAGAAACGGCCCTGGATGCGCTCAAATTCTTTCCGTGAGCGGTATCTTCCTGCCATGGCGCGGCGCAGAATATCGGCATCGGCCAGGTCGAGTCCGGCAAAATGATGGCAGATCTTGATCACATCCTCCTGGTACACCATTACCCCGTAGGTCTCTTTCAGCTGTTCTTCCATGATGGGATGCAGATAGCTGAATTTATCCGGGTGATGAAAACGGCGGATGTATTCTTTCATCATGCCCGATTTGGCAACACCGGGACGAATAATGGAGCTGGCGGCCACGAGGGAAAGATAATTGTTACAGTGCAGTTTTTTCAGCAATCCGCGCATGGCAGGACTCTCGATATAAAAACAGCCAATGGCTTCCCCCCGGTAGAGGCGTTCGTTCACAAGCGGATCCTTTTTGAATGCATGAACCCGGTGCACATCGATCTTCAGTCCCCGGTTGCCCCGGATAATATCCACGCTTTCGTTGATGTGTCCTATGCCGCGCTGACTGAGGATATCGAGCTTTTCAAAACCGATCATCCCGGCTGTGTACATATCGAACTGTGTGGTCTGAAAACCTTTTGGGGGCATGTCAAGTGCCGTGTAACAGGTGATGGGCTCCTCCGAAATCAGTATGCCCCCGGCATGGATGCTGCGGATGTTGGGAAAATCCATCAGCAGTTTTCCGACCTGTTCGATTTGTGCGGTAATCCCGCTTTTGGTATCCGGTGCACCCGGTTCTTCCACCATCCGGTCAATCTCTTCCTTTGGTAAACCGTATACCTTTCCCAGTTCACGAAAGATGGAACGGTCGCGAAAGGTGGTAACGGTTCCCAGTAAAGCTGTGTGCATTTTTCCGTGTCGTTTGAAGATATAGTCCTGCACGTCATCCCGGTCCTTCCAGGAATAGTCGATGTCAAAATCGGGCGGGGAGGTGCGTTTTGGATTGATAAAGCGTTCGAAATAGAGGTTCAGCTCAATGGGGTCCACATCGGTGATCTTCAGGCAATAGGCTACGATGCTGTTGGCACCGCTGCCGCGCCCCACATGATAAAAGCCACGGCTCATGGAATACCGGATGATGTCCCAGGTAATTAAAAAATAGGACGAGAACCCCAGCTTGTCAATTACCTCCAGCTCGTGCTTCACCCGTTTCAATGCCTCTGCATTCGATTTTCCGTAACGGTATTCCATCCCTTCCA
>JAGDMB010000233.1 GCA_017860375.1 Bacteroidota bacterium
TATAGGCACCCGTTCGCCCAACGTACTGGATATGAAATGGGCCATTTTTGCACCCCAGCAGGAACAGCTCAGAAAAAATGAAATCCAGTATGTGAGTGCCTATTACAAACCTTATATGGACCAGGTGGAATCGTTCGGCGCCCGCAGCAAAAAAAATGAACAGGAGGTCAACTTTGCCACCCGACTGGACTGGATTGCCTTTAAGGATCAGTTTTTCTCATCCGTTATGATTCCCGTTGGCGGCTTTGAGAATGCCTTTATTAAAATGATCAATCTGCCGGAAGATGATAAATTCCTGAAGCATTTCAGCGCCGAGATCGGTCTGCCATTTAAAAGAGAGGATTCGGAAACCATTGCGATGAGGATGTATTACGGTCCGAACAAATTCAAGTTACTGAATCAGTATAAAGACCTTGAACTGCAGAACCTGGTTACCCTGGGGAAAAGCATTGTCCGGTGGATTAACCGGTTTGTCATCATTCCCATCTTTGACTGGCTGAGCAAGTTCATCGGCAATTATGGCCTGATTATTTTACTGCTCACCCTTATCATTAAAGTCGGCCTCCTGCCCCTGACATACCGATCCTATCTGTCGCAGGCAAAGATGCGGGTGCTGAAGCCCCAGATCGATGAACTGAGCGTAAAATTCCCCAAAGGCAAGGAAATGGAAAAACAGCAGGCTACCATGGCCCTTTACAAAAAGGCAGGAGTCAGTCCCATGGGGGGATGTCTGCCCATGCTGCTGCAATTCCCCATTCTGTATGCCATGTTCCGGTTCTTCCCTACTTCCATAGAACTGCGGCAGGAAAGCTTTTTATGGGCCACCGACCTTTCCACCTACGACAGCATCTTTTCGTGGAGTGCCAATATACCCTTTTTGAGCAGCATATACGGGAACCATGTGAGCCTGTTCACCCTGCTGATGACGATTTCCACCATCATCAGCATGAAGATGGGCGAAGGCCAGACGGCTTCCTCCACGCAGATGCCCGGCATGAAGACCATGATGTACATAATGCCCGTGATGTTCATGTTTATCCTGAACAATTTCTCCGCCGGCCTTACCTATTATTATTTCCTGGCAAACGTCGTGACCATCGGTCAGAATTTCCTGTTCAAGCAATTTATTGATGAGGATCAACTGCTGAGACAGATGGAAGCCCGAAAAGTAAAACCGGTGAAGAAATCGAAATTCCAGCAGCGGCTGGAAGCGATGGCGAAACAACAGGGATACAAAGCGCCAAAAAAGAAATAGGATACTAAATACAGATTCTCTTTCCATGAAACTTGTGCATAACCAATACCAGATTGACGGCCTCGACGCGGTTAGCCTCTGCGAGAAATACGGTTCACCGGTATACGTGTACGACACTTCGAAAATGAAAGCCCAGTATGAAAAAATGCAGCATGCGTTCAGGGATGTTAACCTGCGAATCAACTTTGCCTGCAAAGCCCTGGGGAACCTTTCTGTCCTTCGTTTTTTCAACAAGCTGGGATCCGGTCTTGATGCCGTTTCCATTCAGGAAGTGCAACTGGGATTAAAGGCCGGATTTACGCCAAAGGATATTATCTTCACTCCCAACTGCGTTTCCATTGAGGAGATCCAGGAAGGCGCAAGTCTCGGGGTAAGGATCAATATCGATAACATATCCATTCTTGAACAGTTTGGCCATATCTATGGCAATTCCATTCCGGTGTGCATCCGCATCAATCCCCATATTCTGGCCGGAGGGAATACAAAGATATCCACGGGGCATATCGATTCCAAGTTCGGAATTTCCATTTACCAGCTGCCTCATGTGTTAAGGGTGATTGAAACCAACCGCATGAAGGTGGAAGGCCTTCATATGCATACAGGTTCCGATATTCTGGACGTGGATGTGTTTCTGCGCGGCACGGAAATCATGCTCGAAACGGCCAAAAGCTTTCCCGAACTGGATTATATCGATTTCGGAAGCGGCTTTAAGGTTCCGTACAAACCCGATGATTATTTCACCGATATCGACGTCCTGGGAAAGGACCTGACCCGGCTGTTCAAGAAATTCTGCAAATCATACGGGAAGGATCTTACGCTGATCTTTGAGCCGGGAAAATTCCTTGTAAGCGAGGCGGGTTTCTTCTTTGCCCGGGTGAATGTGGTGAAACAAACCCTGTCGACGGTTTTTGCGGGTGTGGATACGGGACTGAATCACCTGATCAGGCCCATGTTTTATGATGCCTATCACCAGATCATCAATGTATCCAATCCGAAGGGAAAACCACGCATCTATACCGTGGTCGGATACATCTGCGAAACCGATACCTTTGGATGGAACCGCAAGATCAGTGAGATACACGAGGGGGATTACCTGGCCTTTCTCAATGCCGGTGCGTATTGTTACACTATGTCATCCAATTATAACGCCCGTTTGAGACCACCCGAAGTGATGATATTCGAAGGCAAAGACTACCTCATTCGCCAGCGCGAAACCCTGGATGATCAGCTGAGGAACCAGGTTGAAGTTGAGTTCTGAAACGGCTATACCGGTGCAAGCGTCTGCTAATGCTATACCGGCGCTCCGCAAAAAGCGGGGTGCTTTCTGAAAATACTGCCCCGGCAGATTCCGTGGATGCTACCGGGTCTTTCCCACAACTGACAACTATCAGCATTTTTCACGGTTTTTTGCCGTAATTTCCTGTCAAATAATCTCCGATTATGATCTTTACAGCTGGTAACCGCGGAGAAAATGTCAGGTCCGATTGTTTTGTCAGCCTGACGATCCTGCAGAATAAGGAAAACTCCATTGAACTGCAAAGCAAAGTAAAGTCTTTGTATGGTGAATCCATCATTGCCTTGTGCAAGGACATGCTTGCATTCTTCGGGGTAGAACATGTCCGCCTGGAGATCGAGGATAACGGGGCACTTCCCTTTACACTGGCCGCCCGTATCGAAGCCGTCATCAATAAGATGAAAAAAACCCACACGGAATATCTTTTGCCTGTCCTTCCTCAAAACACCTATTCAACCCCGCACGATGCGGATCGTGTTTCGCGTTTGTATCTGCCCGGTAACAATCCCAAGCTGATGATCAATGCAGGCATTTACGGATGCCATGGCGTAATCCTCGATCTTGAGGACTCCGTTGCCCCCGACCGGAAATTTGAAGCACGATACCTGGTACGCAATGCCTTAAGAACGGTTGATTTTTATGGTGCCGAACGCATGGTGCGAATAAACCAGTTGCCTGCAGGTCTTGACGATCTTTATTTTGTTATACCGCATCCGGTCAACCTTATCCTGATCCCCAAATGTGAAAACGCCGACCAGGTGGTGCAAACCGATGCGAAAATATCGGAAATCCTGGGACGGAAACACGACTCCATCCACCTGATGCCCATTATCGAAAATGCGGCAGGCGTGATGAATGCCTACCCCATTGCCCGGGCATCGGAGAACATAGCGGCCATGGCGATCGGACTGGAAGATTATACGGCGGATATCGGCACACAGCGAAGTACGGAAGGGAGAGAATCCTTCTTTGCCCGCAGCATGGTGGTGAATGCCGCCCGAGCAGCGGGTATACAGCCTATTGATTCCGTGTTCTCCGATATTGATGACATGGAAGCGCTGGCCCGCTATGTGCGGGAATCAAAAGCCCTTGGTTTTTCAGGGATAGGATGCATCCATCCGCGGCAGGTACCCGTCGTCAACGAGAACTTCCTGCCGGATGAAGCAGAAACCGAAAAAGCCAAACGTATTGTGCTTGCTTATGAAAAAGCCGAAAAGGAAGGATCCGGTGTGGCGACACTTGATTCGAAGATGATTGACCCGCCGGTGGTGAAAAGGGCGCTGAGAACCATTGAAAGAGCCATTCATGCCGGAAAATTACATGAAAACTGGAGGGATGAGCATGCTTGACAAAATGATAAAAAATGCGGCAGGACGTTTCGTTCCCGAAAAGATAAACGGCAAGCCGGTGGTGCCCTTTATGGGCGTCGGCAAATACCGGCCGAAAGGGGTGCATCACAGCCCGGCGATCACATCGAATATCGATTACCCGGCAGACGGCAACAAACAGGTGTCCACCCTGAAACAAGCGCTTATTAAAGCCGGGCTCAGGGACGGCATGACGATTTCAACCCATCATCATTTCAGGGAAGGGGATCTGGTTGCCAATATGGTTTTTGACTGCGCCAAAGAACTTGGCGTTAAAAACCTGTGCTGGTTTCCGTCTGCCTCGTTTTCCTGTCATTCTTATTTGCTGAAATACCTTGATGACGGCACCATCAGCCATATTGAGGGAAGCATGAACGGTCCCCTGGGGCGTTACTGCTCCGAAGGAAAGATGAGCAAAACGGCGGTGCTCCGATCCCATGGCGGCCGTTACCAGGCCATTCAGGATGGCGATGTCATCATTGACATTGCCGTGATAGGAGCAGGCTGCGCCGATCCTTTTGGAAATGCCAACGGGGTTAACGGACCTTCCGCCAGTGGTTTGCTGGGATTTGCCCTGGCCGATGCCCAGTATGCCGATAAAGTCATTGTGGTAACGGATAATATGGTTCCCTTTCCCTGCATACCCTGGCAGATCCAGGGAAATTATGTTGATTTCACTGTGCAGGTGGACCGTGTGGGCATTCCTGAAAAGATTGTCTCCGGCACTACGGAAGTGACACGCAGTCCCGATCGTTTGCTGATCGCCGAAATGACGGCACGTTTCTGCGACGTTACCGGGATTATCCATGACGGCTTCTCGTTTCAGGCCGGAGCGGGCGGAACAGCCCTCTCGGTAGGGAATTATTTTGGCGATATCATGCGGAAAAAAGGCATTAAAGCGCGGTTTGCACGGGGAGGCAGCAACAAATTCCTGGTGAAAATGCTGGAAGAAGGACTGGTGGAGAGTGCGTTCCATTCGGGATAATCCGAAACACATAATGACAAGTCCCTTCTCGAGTTATAACTACCACGGCAAAGGCAATTTTGCCGGTATGATCGATGTGGCAATTCTCGGCGCCACAGAGGTTGACCTCCATTTCAATGCAAACGTGGTCACCCATTCCGACGGCTATTTGCTGCACGGAATCGGCGGCTGGCAAAACTGCCTTTTCGGGAAAACGGTGATCCTTCCGGTGCCTTTGTTCCGCGACAGAATCCCCGTCATCCGCGATGAAGTGACCACACTCTGCGGACCCGGCGAGCTGATCGATGTCATCGTCACGGAAAGGGGCATTGCCGTTAATCCACTGCGGGTTGACCTCCTTGAAAAGGCCAAAGGATCGGGACTTCCGCTAAAAACCATCCGACAGCTGAAAGAGGAGGCTGAGGCCATTTGCGGATTGCCACAGAAGCCCCGGTTCACTGACAAGATCGTGGCAGCCATTAAATGGGTGGACGGAACGGTGATTGATGTGGTAAGGCAGGTGGAACCATTGTAAAAACGACCTATGCATTGTCTCTGAAAAAAAGATAGAGTGTAAATAAAATTTTTATGCCAAAACACACGATTGTAACCATGCCCGGAGACGGAAT
>JAGDMB010000031.1 GCA_017860375.1 Bacteroidota bacterium
GTGGGCAATTCTGCTGATGCGGGGGGACATGTATTCCATGTCAATGCCAACCCTTCTCTTCTGGCTTAGCAGGATGGCGGTCAGATCTTTGGAATGGGAAATGCTGATGTTGTACTGAGTATCCTTGACATAGGGTTTCCGGTTTCCGTTATAGGTAATGGTCAGATCGCGTTCGGTCATTTCGTTGAGCAGGACTCTTACGCTCAGCCATTCCAGCTTGCGGTCATAATTCCTGAAGTTTTCAACCACTTTAATCTCCTCCGGCTTCAGCGAAAGCCGGTCAAGGAGGTTATCGTAGTCTTCCTGGATCTCCCAGATGCCAAGCTGACATTCACTCTCAAGGTGTTCGTTCAGAATAAGGGCCACTGTTTTACGTTTTTATTTCCACTTTAAAGTTTCAATCAGGTGCACGATGTCTTCTTTGAAAAAGCGAATCACCGGGGACAGGGAATCGATATTCGGCTGTACGCTGAAATACAGGGAACCGCTTAAAAAATTATGGATGCTGTCGGTTGCAAAAAAACTGACCGCAGAGGCTGTATTGCCGCGGATATCATACATAATGCCGTACACCTTGCGTTCGGGATAATAAAAAGGTTCATCGATGATATCGTCGGCTTTGATGATATGCTTATAGGCAAGGGTCCGGATGTCCTCCGTGTATACCGGCAGGTTGTCGTTTACCGTCTTATAGGTAAGATGGATCTTCCCTTTGAAGGCCGGAAATTCAATATTATACCAGCACGATTCGGCCTGCATGGCATCAGGAACTGCTATTGTCCCGTACACGGGGTATTCAAAGGAAAAAGGACAATCACCGGAAAAGGTCTGGTATTCCTTTTCGGGGAAATCGATCCGGAAATAGGCCCGGGGTTTTGGAGTAGTTGTCTTGTTACAGCCCGCTGCAAACACGACCACGAGTGCCGGCAGCACAATCCTGCAAAAGGATATGAAAACGGGCCGGTTTCTCATTTCTTGTTTTCTGGTTTTGTCAGGCTAACCTGAATTTGTGTGATCCTTCTTGTATCTACCGATTTAACCGTAAAACTATAATGCCGGTAGGAAAATGTTTCATTTTTTCGCGGAATTTCTCCTTTGAGCTCCAGGATCAGCCCTGCCAGTGTATCAGCCTCCCCTTTGACCGCATCAAAAAAATCCTCCTTTTCATCCATTGTTTTGAGAAAGTCGTTTAATGTGATTTTGCCCTCGAAAAGGAAGGTGCTGTTATCGACTTTCACAAAAGATGGATTTTCATTATCCGACTCGTCGGTTATTTCGCCCACAATCTCCTCGAGAATATCTTCGAGGGTAATAATGCCGGAGGTGCCGCCGTATTCATCTATTACGATGGCCATATGAATTTTGTTGGTCTGAAACTCACGCAGCAGGTCACTGATCTTTTTTGTGCCCGGAATATAGTAGGCGGTACGGATAAGCGATTGCCATTGAAAGGAGCCGGGTTTGTCAAGATGAGGGAGCAGGTCTTTTATATACAGTATACCTTTAATATGATCAAGGTCCTTGGCATAAATGGGAATACGCGAATAGCCCGATTCGATGATCTGGCCAATCAGTTTCCGGAAGGTCGTTTTAATACTTGCACCCACCACATCCATGCGGGCGGTCATAATTTCCCTGACATCGATATTACCGAACTTGACGATCCCTTTCAGGATTGTTTTATCTTCATTGATGCTTTGTTCGGTCAGTTCAAAGGCATCCGATAATTCGTCAAGGGAGAGGTTTTTCCGGCGCTGTGAAAATCTCTTGTTTACCAGTGACGTGGACCGGATAAGAAGGAAATTCAAGGGACGGAAAATCCTTTCGGCGATATCCAGCGGAGTAGCCATCAATTTGGCAAAATGAACGGCATGCCTGTTGGCATATACCTTGGGAAGAATTTCACCGATAAAAACAATCAGGGAGGTTATGACCACGACCTGGATGAGGAATCCGAGAACCGGCGATTCACTGAAATCAAAAAGGGAATTGGTGATGAAAGCCGTTATGATCACAATGCCGACATTGATTAAATTGTTGGCTACCACAATACTGGCCAGCAAACGATTGGGCATTTCCAACAGCCGGATGACCGTCCTGCTGTTTTTGCTTTTGGAATTGCGCAACGATTCCAGTTCAGCGGGTGTAAGGGAAAAAAAAGCCGTCTCTGCACCTGAAACCATTGCACTTGATACCAGCAACAACAATACTGCCAATATACCAAACAAAACCTGCATTTCGAAAGGTTTTGTGTAAATCAGCAGAAGGGGAAAAAAAGCTTCCTGGTAATGCGTTTCCAATTCAGAATTCTAGTTGGTTACCTGCACAAAGCTAAAAAGGAAGATCATCGGGTTCCTGGTCGGATTCAGGGATAACCGTTTTTTCATTTTGTTTATCGGTCTGAGGGCCATCATCCTGGCGGGGTGGTTCGGCACCCTCACGCTTGCCCAGCAATTGCAGGACATCGGCAATAATTTCGGTGGCGTACCTTTTGTTGCCGTCTTTATCGTCCCAAGACCGGGTTCGTATTTTCCCCTCGATGTACAATTGCATTCCTTTCTTAACATATTTTTCAGCTATTTCAGCAAGTCCCCTCCACAAGACGACGGTATGCCATTCTGTAGTGGTCACCTTTTCACCGCTCCGGTTCTTATAGGATTCGCTGGTGGCGATCCGGAGATTGCATACCGGCGTATTGCTTTCAATATAACGTACTTCGGGATCAGCCCCTACATTTCCTACCAAAATAACTTTGTTCACTGACATGGTTGCTCCTTTTTAATGAGGAGTAAAAATACAAAATTTATTGATTTCGTATAAAGCTTTTATTTGTCACTCGTAACGATCAGCTGTTGAATAACTTCAGTCCTTTTTCAAGGACATCAGGTACTTTTCCGTCAGCCTGGAGACAGGATATTCATGGATCCGCTTTGCATCAATGCAGGTGTATTCTTGTGCCAGCACTGACGGGGCAGTGGCGGCCTGAACCTCGTAAAACCGCACATACAAGGTCTGGTGACTTAAAGGATGTATATATAAAGGTGAAACTTCTATTATCCGATACCGACATCCTTCAAGCAGGTGTCTCCATTGTTTGTTCGCGGTTATTTTTTCAGGTTTGACTGCACGCGATGTTTCAATAATCGGGAATTCAAAAAGGGAATTCCAGATGTCCTTTTTATTTCGCTGATGGATGAAAACTTTTCCGGAACAGGAAAAGTGCAGATAATGAAAGTATCTTTTCCGGCTTTTTTCCCTGACCCCCCTGACCGGAAAATCCTTTATCCGTTCGTGTTTGAAGGCATAACATTTCGGATGAAGAGGACAATCCCTGCAGGAAGGATTTTTCGGAAGGCATACCAGGGCTCCCAGTTCCATTATAGCCTGGTTATGGATACCCGGATTTCTTTTGTCAAGAATTCTATCGGCCAGGGTATGGATTTCCTTTCTGCCCTTTGGGGTTGTAAAGGGTATCCTTATTCCGTAAAGACGCGCCAGTACCCTTACCACATTTCCGTCTACGAGGGCTACCGGAATACCAAATGCGATGGATGCAACCGCTGCGGCTGTATATTCACCGACGCCCTTTAACGCCAGAAGTTTGTCATAATCTGCCGGAAAGCGTCCGTCATAACGGGAAACGATTTCCCGGGCCGTGGCATGCAGATTCCTTGCTCTGGTGTAATATCCAAGTCCCTGCCAGAGCTTGAGCACTTCTTCCGTTGAAGCCTTTGCCAGCTGATGCACATCGGGAAACCTTTCAAGGAACCGCTCATAGTAATGGATTCCCTGTTGAACACGGGTTTGCTGCAGGATAATTTCGGACAGCCAGATTTCATACGCTGATTCCGTCCGCCTCCAGGGCAGGTCTCTTTTATGCCCTTCATACCATTTTCCGAGGATCTTTGCTGTCGCTTCCACTTTTCCTGCCGCGATTTTAAAAAAAGTTCTCAAAATTAATTCATTACTATTTTATTTATCCGAGGAAATACTATATATTTGCAACTCAGAAATTATAAATACGTAAATTATTGATAATTAAAGATTTTAGACAATGACAAAAGCAGACATTGTAAACGAAATCTCGAAAAACACAGGGATTGAGAAAATTACTGTTCAGAAAACAGTTGAAGCTTTCATGGAAGCTGTAAAAGACTCTATGGTTGGTAACAAAAACGTGTACCTCAGAGGCTTTGGTAGTTTTGTTGTTAAAAAAAGAGCGAAAAAAACAGCCCGGAACATTTCGAAGAATACGACGATAATCATTCCGGCTCATAATATTCCTTCTTTTAAACCTGCCAAGTCATTTGTGAGCAAGGTTAAATCCAATGTGAAATAAGGGTAATCGTTATTAAAGAAGCAAGAGATGCCGAGCGGAAAGAAACGCAAGAGACACAAGATGGCGACGCACAAGCGGAAAAAACGCTTGCGCAAGAACAGACACAAGAAGAAGAACAGATAGGGTTTTAATATCTTTGTTACTAACATTGAATAAACCTATAGGTGACAAAAACGCCTTAGGTTTATTCCTTTTTATGGGCTTGCTTTTATGAAGCTATTTCATGTGTTCATGTACCCTAAACCGGAGGGATTGTGAACAAAGAACTTATTATAGATGCAGCTTCCGGTGATATAAATATTGCTCTCCTCGAAGACAAGAAATTAGTTGAACTGACCAAAGAAAAGAGCAACCTCCAATTCGCTGTAGGTGATATTTACCTGGGAAAGGTTAAAAAGCTTATGCCCGGGCTGAATGCTGCCTTTGTGGATGTCGGTTTTGAAAAGGATGCTTTTTTACACTATCTTGATTTGGGCCCTCAGTTCAGGACGCTTCATAAATACCTTGATTTCAATTACAACCGGAAAGGAAAAATTCCCTCCTTTCAGAAGTTTAAACGGGAACGGGATATTGATAAGGACGGTAAAATTACCGATGTGGTCAATCCCGGTCAGCTGGTCATGGTGCAGATTGCAAAGGAACCTATCTCGACAAAAGGTCCGCGCCTCACATCCGAAATATCCATCGCCGGAAGGAACCTGGTACTGATCCCCTTCAGTGAGAAAGTGTCGGTTTCCCAGAAGATCGGCTCTGAAGAAGAAAGAAAGCGGCTGCGGATGCTGGTCGGCAGCATTAAACCGGCCAACTATGGAGTGATCGTCCGCACGGTTGCAGAAGGCCGCAAAGTGAAGGACCTCGACCTTGAGCTTAAAGCGCTTGTCCGTAAATGGGAATCGGCTTTCGATACCGGCAAGGGGGCAAAACCACCGCACCTTTTCATCAGTGAACTTAACCGTACCTCCACCATCCTGCGCGATGTATTAAGCGTCAGCTTCAATAATATCTATGTCAACAATGAAACGATTCTGAGGGAACTGAGGGAATACATTTCAACCATCGCTCCCGAAAAGGAAAAAATCGTAAAGCCCTATTCGGGCAGCGTACCGATCTTTGAACATTTTGGGATCGAAAAACAGATCAAATCATCATTTGGCAAGACGGTTTCCTTCCGCAACGGAGCCTACCTGATCATTGAACATACCGAAGCCCTTCATGTAGTGGATGTCAACAGCGGCAATCGTTCAAAAAATGTGTCCGACCAGGAAACCAATGCATTTGAGACCAATGTGGCAGCCGCCGAGGAGATAGCCCGTCAGCTGAGGCTGCGTGATATGGGTGGCATTATCGTGATCGACTTCATCGACATGAAAACCAGTGATCATAAACAGCAGATCACCGAACGGATGAGAAAAGTCATGGAGAACGACCGGGCCAAACACAGCATCCTGCCCCTTAGCAAATTCGGGATCATGCAGATCACACGACAGCGTGTCAGACCGGAGATGAATATCAATACCACGGAAAAATGTCCTACCTGCATGGGGACCGGGGAAATTTCACCCAGTATCCTGTTTGTCGATAAAATCGAAAACCACATTTCCGATATCCTTCAAAAACAAAAACACAAGACCCTTACCCTGAAAGTCCATTCTTACGTGGCAGCCTATATAGGGAAAGGCCTTTTTTCTTTAAAGGTCCGCTGGCGCTTCAGGTTTAAATGCAGAATACAGGTTATGGGCATCTCGTCATACGACTTTCTGGAATACCATATCTACGATAAACACGGGGAAGAAATCACTTTCTGACCCCTTGACTCCTCCGGGCTTTTTTTTCAATTAAGCGAATTCCCTTAAAAGGGTCTGTCCGTATATTTTATCCCTGCTGCTTTAAAACTGAAAACAAAACCCTATTTTTATGTGTTAATTACGGTTAAAGTATAAGACGTATGTATAAGTCGTTGCTGATTGTTTTGTTATTTATTATCCCTGGCAGCATACTGCAAAGCCAGATAGTGAATCCGGTAAAATGGACGTATTCCATGGAAAATAATGATAACCAAATGGTTACACTTGTGTTTTCTGCACAGATCGACAAGCCATGGCATTTATACGGAACCGGCATCCCGGAGGGTGGTCCCATACCCCTTACCATCGACTTTGAACAAAATCCGGCAGTCGAACCAGCCGGTAGCCTGTTGCAGGTCACGAAGCCTGAGATAGTGGATGATCCGGTTTTTGAGATGAAGGTTGAATTGCACAGCCATAAGGCGGTTTTTAAACAGAGGATAAAAAAACTCCGTCCGCAGGAAAATACAGTGGTTAAGGGAACCATCAACTACATGACCTGCAACGATGCACAATGCGTCCTGAATGATACGGATTTTTCCTTTTCGGTGCCGGCTTCAGCTGAAAGCACGCCAAAGCCGGTGAAGGAAAGCGTAAGCCCGCTATCCACGCAGATCGTTCAGCAGCACGACACGATGAAGATTGTCCCTGCGGAAACTGTCGGGGTGGATACGCCTGCAAATGACAACAAAGTGAAGGATACGGAAGGAACAACCGGGAAATCGAGGGGACTGCTGGGTACTTTTCTGGTCTCCCTTCTGGCGGGACTGGGTGGATTGCTAACGCCCTGCGTGTATCCGATGATCCCCCTGACCGTTGCCTACTTTTTACGCGGCAAGAAATCGAAAGGAAGGACCATGGCTGAGGCCCTGGTTTTCGGGCTGTCCATTGTCCTTATATATACCCTTATTGGCATACTGGTAGCGGTGTTTAAAAATCCAAACGCGGTCAATGCCTTTATCACGCACTGGATCACCAATCTTGTCTTTGCCCTGATATTTATTGCCCTGGCTGCCTCTTTTTTCGGCTTGTTCGAGCTGATGCTTCCGGGCAGCCTGAGCGACAAAGTCGACCGGCAGGCCGACAAGGGTGGCTTCACCGGCGCTTTTTTTATGGCCCTGGCCATGGCTATCCTGTCCTTTTCATGCACCGGTCCCATCATCGCATCCCTGCTTATTACGGCTGCACAGGGTGAAGTGCTGGAACCTGTGGTTGGAATGCTGGGTTTTTCGATTGCCTTTGCCTTACCGTTTACGCTTTTTGCCATCTTCCCGTCGTGGCTGCAGAGGCTTCCCAAATCAGGCGGCTGGCTTAACGCCGTCAAGGTATTCTTTGCCTTTATCATGCTTGCCTTTTCCCTGTATTTTCTCAGCAAGGTCGATCAGGCTTACCACCTGAATATCCTTACCCGCGAAGTATTCCTCATCATATGGGTCGTCCTGTTCTTTCTGCTGGGCTTTTATCTTCTCGGAAAGATCAGGTTTGCACACGACAGCGAAGTGCAAAGTATTGGCGTCGTGCGCCTGCTTTTCGTCATTGCAGTCTTTTCCTTTGCACTCTACCTGTTCACGGGACTGTTCGGGAATGACCTGAAGGGCATCTCCTCCCTGCTTCCGCCGAAAAAGGAAAGATCCGCTGTCCCTGAAGGTCAGACAGGATATCCGTATTCGCAGGGTGCTGCCGGCAGGGTACAAAATACAAATGCGCTATGCGGCATTCCGGCCTATTCTGATTTTCTCGCGCTTCCGCACGGAATACAGGGCTATTTTGAGATTGAGGAAGCCCTTGCCTGTGCCCGGGAAAAAAATAAGCCTTTGCTGATCGATTTTGTCGGCCACACCTGTTCAAACTGCAAGAAGATGTACGAACAGGTCTGGTCTGATCCGAAGGTCCTTGAGATCCTGAAAAATGATTTTGTCATCGTGGCGCTCTATACCGATGACAGGACCAAACTGCCCGAAAAGGACTGGATTGTATCTTCCTATGACGGCAAAACAAAGACGACGATCGGAAAGATGAACCAGGACATACAGATCACGCGGTTCAATTCCAACGCACTGCCGCTGTATGTCATTGTTGATGGTAACGGAAAAGAACTGACGGCCGAAAGGTATACCTATAGTCCCGATGTGCAGAAATTCATCAAATGGCTCGAAGAGGGACTTGAAGAGGCAAGCGGTGAGCGGTAATTGGTTACCGATTACCCCGATTACTTTTCCTAAAGTACGCTGTTGCCAGGGTTGTTTAACCGCCGAAGGGATCTCTCTTCCCGATTATTCTTTCGTGATCTCCGGCTTTTCGCTTTCACGCTTACTCCGAAGGATTTTCCGTAAAAACAGGTTGCTGATCATCCCGGTACCATATCCGGTAAGCATCACAAAAGAAGCAGCCACGCTGAGCAGGCCTATATAAAGGCTCCGGTTGCGAAGGGATGAATGAAGGAAAATAAGGAGACTGTATAAAAGAATGCTAAAGAGATACGCGAGGAAAACCGGACGGGAAAACAGAATCGAAAGAATTCCTGCCGCATTGTATAATACAAAAAGTGAGGGTAGCATGTGTACCGGCTTCAGGGCATTGCCGTGACGGACAGACAGATCCACGCGTCCCCGCCCAAAGGAGTTGGTTTGCTTAAAGAATTTATAGAAGGTGGACCTTCTTTTGTGATAAACAAAGGCTTCGGGGATGAGGACGGTCCGGTAACCGGCATTATCCAGCCGTATGCTCAGGTCAATGTCCTCGGATACCTTGAGCCCGCTGAAACCTCCGACTTTTAAGAAAGCATCACGCAACACCCCCATGTTGAAACTCCGCGGCTGATACTTCCCCATATGCTTTTTAAGCCCCCTTATCCCCCCTGTGGTAAAAGGCGAGGTCATGGCATAGCCGATGGCTTTCTGAACCAGGGTGAAAGATTCATGGGCAGCATCGGGACCGCCGAACACTTCAGCCGGATTTTCCGCCAGGTACCTGTTGATGGTGTCGATGTATTGAGGGGGTGCAATGCAATCCGAATCCAGGAAAATGACATAATCACCGGATGCTTTTTGTACGCCCAGGTTGCGTGATTCGCTTATCCCCAGTCCTTTTTCATAAAGGTAAAGCAGGGGCAGTCTGAGGATGTACCGGTCGGCTATTTCTTTGACCCGGTCACCGGGACTGCCATCGGTAAGGATCACTTCAAAATCCCGGAAGGTCTGCCGGATCAGGCTGTCAAGCAATTCGGAAACTTCATCGGGACGGTTGAAGGTGGGGACAATCACAGAATACTTCATTTCCTATATTTCTTTCTCGATATGGTACACATTTCTCTCTGATGAGCTTCTGGAAATCAGTTCACCCAGGAATCCCGTCATGAACAACTGTGTGCCAAGGATCATGGCAGCTAATGCGATAAAGAAATAAGGGCTTTCCGTCACAAGACGGGCAGGAAGGTTTTGATACACGGCAATGAGTTTAAGGATCCCGACAATTGCCGCCATGATGAAACCGAGGATAAACATCAGGGTGCCCAGGGTGCCGAAGAGATGCATGGGCCTTTTGCCAAAACGTGAAATGAAAGAAATGGTGATAAGGTCGAGATAACCGTTGATAAACCTTTCAAATCCGAATTTGGTGACGCCGAATTTTCTTTTCCTGTGCTGGACAACTTTTTCCCCGATCCTGCGGAATCCCGCCTTGCTGGCGATAATGGGAATATAGCGGTGCATTTCACCGTAAACTTCAATGGCTTTCACAACATCATTGCGGTACGCTTTCAGGCCGCAGTTGAAATCGTGAAGCCTGATGCCGCTGAATTTCCGGGCAGTCCAGTTAAAAAGCTTGCTGGGCAGGTTCTTGGTTACGGTATTATCGTATCGCTTTTTCTTCCATCCCGAGACCAGGTCGAACTGTTCTTCCGTGATCATTTTATAGAGACCGGGTATTTCATCCGGACTATCCTGCAGGTCGGCATCCATGGTGATCACCACCTCACCCCGGGCAGCCTGAAATCCGCAATGCAGGGCAGCTGATTTGCCGTAATTCCGGCGAAATTTTATCCCTCTGACGGAAGAATTGTTTTTAACAAGGTTTTCAATCACATTCCATGAACCGTCGGAGCTTCCGTCGTCGACCATAATGATTTCGTAGCTCAGCCGGTTCTCCTTTAACACCTTGTCAATCCATGCCGAAAGTTCGGGCAATGATTCAGCCTCGTTGTAAAGGGGTACGATAATGGAAATCTGCGTTGTTGACATAAAGGATCCTAAACAGCCTGGGCACCCGTGTCAAAGGGACCTTTTTCCTTTTTCACAATGGCAGCCGTGATCAGTGAAATGATCGTTCCTATAAAGGCAAAGGAAAGCAGTCCTATCAGAACCATTAACGGGGATCCCATGAATTCCTTCGTTTTTTCCATGGCCCGTTCGACATCGTCTTCGGACATTCCCCTGTTTATCATTTTCTCTTCCGCCTTGGCTATGGATTGTTCCACAACGGAGGGATCAATATACCGGATAAGGATAAAAGAAAAGAAAGACGAGAGTATACCTGCAAAAATGGTGATCAAAAGACCCGTTACAAATGCATCCTTATACGAAATGAATCCTCCCAGCACTTTGTCCCGGTATGCGATGGATCCGATAATAATTCCTGCAATCAGCAGAACATAACTCAGGTACCCGAGAGCCTGGTTAGCGGATTGATGCACAAGGTATAAGACCAGCGAAAAGACAATCAGGATGATTCCTGTGATGGCCCCCCATGTCATGGTGTGCTGGAACAATGATGGCTTGTTTTCCATAGGATTAATGTGTTGATTTGTTTCACAAATATAAAGTTTTAAATCTATTCGGCGAGGAGTATTTTTTCTTTTGTAAAGAAAAGAAAAGTTCATACTTTTGCATCCCCGGGTAAGTCTCATGCGGTCAGCTCCTGCTGAAACCCCCCAGGTCCGGAAGGAAGCAAGGGTAGGCGGTTGTAGCGATGCGATATGAGGAGCTTACCCGGTCTTTTTTGTGAGGCTCGGATTTCAGGAGCTTATTGGCGAACTCCAATCCGAAAGCCGAACAACTTAGTCCCGATTCATCGGCACGATCTCTTGAGGCCGGCAGGCCGAATAATCCCGATAGCGGAGCGTATCGGGATGAACTCCGGATTCCCTTACCTCTCCTTATTAATCCTTGAGCTTATCCTTATAGTAGTTGTATAACTCGACCTGCGCGCGGATCTTTTTGGATCCCCTGGCGCTGACATAGGAATTATCCTGAACCGGATTGATGATCCGGGCTTTTGCATTATCACGCAGCTGGATTTCAATAAGGTCGCGGATTTCTTTCTGTACGTCCCTGTCGTAGATCGGGCAGGAGACCTCGATACGCCGGTCGAGATTCCGGTTCATCCAGTCGGCGGAAGATATGTAATACAATTCGTCACCGTCGTTACAGCATATAAACACCCGGGAATGCTCGAGGTACTTATCGATGATGGCGATCGCCTCGATATTTTCGCTTAAGCCTGAAATACCGGGCAGTAGTGAGCAGATGCCACGAACGATCAGTTTGATTTTGACACCAGCCTGGCTGGCCCTGTACAACTTTGAAATGATCTCTTTATCAACCAGGTTGTTGATCTTTAGTATGATATAGGCTTCTTTTCCTTTCCGGGCGTTTTTGATCTCATTTTCGATCAGGGAATAGATCTTCTTCCTTAGAAACAGTGGTGAATTGATGAGATGCCGGTAGGTGTAATTCCGGTACGTATTTTCAAAGAAATCAAATACTTTTTTCACTTCACCCGTGATCCTGGCATCCGCCGTAAAAAGGAACAGATCGGAATATACAGCCGCATTTCCTTCATGAAAATTTCCGGTACTTACACAGGCATACCGTCTCAATTTTGGTCCTTCTTTGCGGGTAATGCACAACAGTTTTGCATGCACTTTCAGTCCCGGTATGCCGAAAGTGACACCGGCACCCACTTCTTCGAGCTTGCGCGACCAGTAAATATTGGCTTCTTCGTCAAAACGCGCCTGCAGTTCGATGACTACATTTACCTTTTTGCCGTTGCGGGCCGCATTAATCAGCGCATTGATCACCCGCGAATTGGAAGCCACGCGGTAAACGGTGAGGCATACTTCGGTCACCCTCGGATCAATGGAGGCCTCCTGAAGCAGCCGTACAAAAATGTTGAAATCATGATACGGGACATGCAGCATGAAGTCCTTTTTCGCGATGGCATCGAGGATACTCGACTGCATCCTGACCTGCGGGTGTGTCAAAGGTGCATCTTTGGAATATACCAGTGCCGGTCCGCCTACGTTGGGAAACTGCATGAAATCCTTAAAATTATGATAGCGGCCTCCCGGGATCAGGGCGCTTTCTGTATCCAGACCCAATTTAATGATGATGGAATCCAGCAGGTCCTTGGCGATGGAGTTGTCAAAAACAAAGCGAACGGGCTGGCCTGATTTCCTGCTGTTCACACCGGTAGAGATCAATTCCAGCAAGCTCTTTGAGATGTCGTTGTCCATGTCCAGTTCGGCATCGCGTGTCAGCTTGATGATCCAGGCCCCCGAAATGTCAAAGTGAAGCAGTGCAAAGACGTCATCAAGGGAAAACCGGATGACGTCCTCGAGGAGGATAATGAATTTACGGTTGCTTTCAGAGGGCAGAACAATGAACCGCGGAAGCACATTGGTGGGAATTTCGATCAGCGCATAGTCGGTCTTAATATCGGGTTTGTTGCCTGCCAGCTTAACGGCAAGATAGATCGACTTATCTTTCAGGTAAGGAAACTGATGCACATTGCTGAGAAGGACAGGCGAGATCACCGGCATCACATGATCGTAGAAATACTCTTTAACAAACGATTCCTGGGAAGGATTCAGTTCCAGTTCGTTGATAATGAAAATATGGTTT
>JAGDMB010000234.1 GCA_017860375.1 Bacteroidota bacterium
CACTGCTAATAAAATAATCTTCTTTATCATGGCGTAAATGATTTTAGAATTTTGCATTCAGGGAAAACATGATAATCAGTGGTGACGGGTAGGAATTGCCATCCACACCGAATTCCAGCAAATAGCCGTTGTTGAATTCAGGATCCAGTCCCTTATAACCGGTTATCGTCAGCAGATTCTGGGCAGAGACAGCCAACCGGAGGTTATCCATATACTTCTTGACCGGGTCCATCCTGAATGTGTACCCAAGGGTAACCTGGCGCAATCTGAAAAAGGATCCATCCTCGATCCACCGGTCAATCCATCCGACCGAGTTTCGTTCATCCCCGTAGATCACCCTGGGGAAATCGGTATCCGTATTTTCAGGGGTCCACGGATCGATACCGTAACGGTAGTTTGAATTGTCATTGAACCGCTCGGTAAGGGAACGGGTTCCGTTGAATACCTTTTGTCCGTATGCGCCGAAGCCCTGCAGGGAAAAATCAATATTTTTATATTCCAGATCAATATTCAGACCCGTTTCGAGTTTGGGCCAGGGGCTGCCGATAATCACCCGGTCTCCCGCAGAGGAAATAATGCCGTCATCATCATAGTCCTTGTACCGGAGGTCACCGGGCTTTGCAGTCGGCTGGATGACTGTTCCCTCGGAATTGGTATGGGCAAGCACCTCCTCGTCCGTCTGGAAGATCCCGTCAGTCTCGATCAGGTAAAACATGGCCATGGGGCTGCCAACCTCTGTCAGACACAGCGAGGTGAGTATTCTTTCATCCCCGTAAGGAAGATCGAGCACTTCATTCTTTATCGTGGTTATATTGGCTGAAATAGAATACCTGAAATCACCCCTTGTCTCCTGCCAGCTGATATCCATATCCAAACCGGTGTTCTTTAGGCTTCCAGCATTTACCCAGGGATCGCCGCCATCATTACCTGTGGCGATAAGGATGGGGAATTCAACCAGCACGTCCTCGGTAGTGGATATATAATAATCGGCAGACAACACCAACCGGTTTTTAAAGAGTCCAAAATCAGCACCGATGTTGGTTTGTTTTTTGGTCTCCCAGGTAAGGTTGTCGTTCACAAGTTCCCGCTGGGTAGCCCCGTTCAACAGTACTTCATCCGAGCCGGTTCCAAAGGGTGCGAGGGGAAAAGTAGTTAACGAAGGTATGTAATCATATGCCCCGCCGAAGGCACTATTTCCAAGCTCCCCGTAACTGGCCCTGATTTTCAGGTCATCTATCCAGGTGATATTGAAGAAATCCTCACCGCTGATCCTCCATCCTGCTGATACGGATGGAAAATAACCAACCCTGTAATCGGGCCCGAACTGCGAGGTGGCATCCCTTCTCAGCGTTCCGCTAAACAGGTATTTACCCGCATAGTCATAATTTAACCGGCCAAAATAAGAGATCCGGTAAATATCGGTCCGGTAGCCGCCGGTTGAAGGATTGGAACTGCCTGCATCCAGCACATCCAGATACTGACCGCCCGAAACAAATATATTATGGATCTTTCCCCATATTTGTTCATACGCTTCGCTCTGGTAGCTTGATCCGACGACTACATTCAGGGTATGATTGCTAAAACTTTTATTGAAGGTCAGCAGATTATCAAAAAGGAAAGATTGATACCTGGCCTTATTTTCATATACATTCGATGGTTCATAGGGCAGGTTAAGGGTAAAATCTCCTTCTTCCCGAAGGCTCTTGTAAGCGTCAAAGCTTGTTTCATATCCCAGGCTCATCCGGTATGTCAATACCTTAAAGAGTTCCAGTTCCCCGAAAAGGTTACCCCTCAAACGGGTATTTAGCGATTTATTGTGTATTAGGTTTTGTATGGCAATAGGATTGGTCCCGAAGGTCCTTGCCCTGCCTTCCACTCCGTATCCGTACCCGCCGGGGTGTGTCGAATCGTACACCGGAATATCAGGTGTCATCCGCATGACATCGGTAATCGGATTACCGCCGCTGTATGGAATTACTTCTGTATTGCTGATGGCAAGGTTCTCTCCAAATTTTAAAATGCCTTTTTTGGCTTCCGAGTTCACCCTGAAGCTGTACCGTTCCAACCCGGTCCCTTTCAGGGTTCCCGTATTGGAAAAATAGTTTGCTGACAGCATGTAATTGCTGGTTTCCGAACCGCCGGAAACACCTAAATTATAATCTCCGGAATATCCGGTTTGCAATGCTTCTTCTTCCCAGTCAGTATTATTGTCCAAATGATCCTGCCGGGCTAAATTGGCATTATCATATGCCATATCATTATAATAGAAGAAGTCTGTGGTATCCATCAGATCAAGTGAAGGCAGTTTTTCAATACCGAATTTTACAGAGAGTTCGACTTTCGGAGGACCTGTCCGTCCTTTCTTTGTGGTAATGATCATAACACCGTTGGCGGCCCTGTTACCATAAATAGCTGCAGCAGAGGCATCCTTAAGGATCTGAACGGATTCAATATCGTTCACGTTGAGGTCACGAATCCCACCGGTAAATAAGAGACCGTCCACAACATAAAGAGGATTAGTGTTGCTGATGTTTCCAATACCCCTGATTTTGATATTGGGTTCCGCCCCGATGTTGCCGTTTGCCCTGACGGTCACACCCGATGCTCTTCCCTGTATTGCCTCACCAACGGAAAGGGACTGAACGTTTTTGAAGCCATCTGTGCTCACTACAGAAACAGCCCCGGTAAGATCCTTCTTTTTAATGGTACCGTATCCGATGACGACAACCTCTTCCATTACGGTCATATCCTCTTCAAGGATAACATTCACACTGGTCATTCCCTTGACCGGGATTTCCTGTGTCAGGTAACCGACGTAAGAGAAAACCAGCACCGCGTTCTGGTCCGCGACGGTTATCGAATAATCCCCTTCCGCGCTGGTCACCGCACCGTTCACGGTGCCCTTTTCTATGACATTGACCCCAGGTAACGGTTCACCCGTACTCTGGTTAACTTTTCCCGTAACCTGAACTTTTTGTCCAAACGCCAGGATACCGGATATGAAAATCAGAATAACAATTAGTAGTTTTGATTTCATAATTAGTGGTATTAATTTATGTTAGGTATTGAAATTTTCTATCCTAAATTAGGACACAAACCCTTTAGCCGATTCGGACAATTATTCAGATTTACAGTATTATTGTTCAAAAGGGGGGAAACGAAAGGATTCTTTTGCCAAATACATTGATAATGAACCATTTCGGATGGGATAGGATTCTTGTTCAATACGGGTTGGTTTCGTACAATACGCGCCAATTATTTCTAATTGCCGTTTATTGAAAGCGTTATGACAGAGACTGAATGTCTTGGAAGTTTGATGCTAAAACTGTTTCCTGATTTTATACTCGTAGTAATGGGATATATGGCATCAGGAATTCTAAAACTATTATAGGCCTGCAGATCTGCAGCTGAAAGAGTGATCATTTCTGCTTCCGGTCCAACAATTGCATGATTGATTTCAGCCTGTACCTCCATTTCTTTCTCAGAACTGGTATTGATTACCTTTAAAAAAATCTGTCTTCCGTCTTCGGACATACTTGCAACAGCATCAAGATAAGGTATCTCCGTACCTTCCAGGTCTGTATCAAAAACAGGACTTTGCAGGTTCATATGCAACCGTTTGGATCCAAGATGGGTATTGTAGATCTGATTGACATAATATAAGGGAGACAGGAACAGACCGTGGCGACCTGCCTGTATTATTCCCCCGACCCATCCGTTGATTAAATCAGATTCTGCACTCATGTATACGAATGGAGAGAATCGTTCAAAGACATTCATCAGCCGGGCGCCATAAAGAGCAGCTTCGATGGAATATTGTCTCGGTTCAGCAAAGGACAAACCCCATTCATTGATGGTTAGCCTGATCGGGCGATCCGGAACTTCCTTTTGAATCACTTGTTCCAACTGCCTGTAAAGCTTTTCAAAAAATAATGGCCGTGCCATCAGGTTGGGGTATGTTGTCCCTCCGTAATAATGGTGTATGGAAAGATAGTCAATATTTCTGCCGGCAATCTGCAGCACGGTTTTGTTCCAATCCATGTCATTATCCCCCACGGCAATAAATACGATGGAGGAGTCAGCACTTCTCATTGCCCGGTAATAACGATTGTAATTCTCAGCATAGGTTTTTGCATCGGAATGACCACGAACCCAATACCCCCAGATTTCATTGCCAATTTCCCAGTATTTCACGTTAAAGGGTTCAACATGTCCGTTTGCTGCGCGCAAGGCACCATAACGCGAAGTTTTCGGGCCATTGCAGTATTCTACCCAGGCTGCTGCCTCATCCGGAGTAGCCCCCATTCCTTCCACATTAACAGTAATGGTAGGTTCCGCCCCTGTATTCCGGCAGAACTGAATAAATTCATCCGTTCCAAAATCAGAAGGCTCAGCTTCGTTTCTCCATGACTGATTTGTCCAGACCGGTCGATCGTCGCGAGGCCCTGTCCCCCATTGCCAGTGATAGTCCTGTGCAACATTACCTCCGGGCCATCGGATAAAAGCCGGTCTTAATGCTTTAACTTTTTCAAAAACATCCGCTCTGACACCATCTTTTGAGTCACACGGCATTAAGGAGACCTGGTCCATCCAAAGTGTCCCAATCCCATCAAAAATTATGGAAAACCTGGCCAGAGGATCGCTTTGACGGGGGTGAAGAATAAATTCATATTTTTTCCAGTCGCCCTGTATATTGGAAATTTCTGCTTCTGCGTATACCTTACCGGATAATACCTCTGACTCAAGGGTTACTATGATTTTCCCCTGGTAACCTGGCGTGCGGATCCAGAAGTATCCTTTATAATCAATACCTTCCCTGACCGGTATGCCCGGCTGATAGAACCCATGACGGCTGAGGAT
>JAGDMB010000235.1 GCA_017860375.1 Bacteroidota bacterium
TTCCTTGTTCGATGTTCAGCGTTCCTTGTTCGGACTTTATTTCACAGTTTAAACTTTTTCTTCGTGGCGAATGCATCTTCATACCCTGCATCGGCGTGCCGGAATATACCCATAGCCGGGTCGTTGTAAAGAACCCTGCGCAGGCATCGTTCCGCTCTGTCCGTTCCGTCTGCCACTACCACCATTCCCGCATGCTGTGAATAGCCGATGCCTACTCCGCCGCCGTGATGAAACGACACCCATGTGGCCCCTCCCGATGTATTGGCCATCAGGTTCAGCAGGGGCCAGTCGGAAATTGCATCACTGCCGTCTTTCATACCCTCTGTCTCGCGGTTTGGCGATGCAACCGAGCCGCAGTCGAGGTGATCGCGACCAATGACGATGGGAGCTTTCACCTTTCCCGAGCGAACCAGCTCATTGAACAGGTACCCGGCTTTTTCCCTTTCGCCCATCCCCAGCCAGCAGATGCGGGCCGGTAATCCCTGGAAGGCAATTTTCTTCCGGGCTTCTGCAAGCCAGTGAATCAGGTGGCTGTTTTCAGGGAAGGCTTCGGCAAGGGCCCTGTCGGTTGTATAAATATCTTCCGGATCACCCGAAAGCGCAACCCAGCGAAAGGGCCCTTTCCCTTCGCAAAAGAGGGGACGGATGAATTCGGGGACAAAGCCCTGGTATTCAAAAGCCCGTGTCTCGCCTCCCTGCCGGGCAAATTCCCGCAGGTTGTTGCCGTAATCAAAAACCTTGCTGCCCCTGGTCTTCATCTCCAGCATAAAGCCTACATGCCTTGCCATGCTTTTCAACGAACGGGATGTATAGGCTTCCGGATCCTTTTTTCGCAGGCCGATTGCTTCTTCAAGGGTCAATCCCGCCGGCACATAACCGTTCAGCGGATCGTGAGCGGAGGTCTGGTCGGTGAGGGCATCGGGAATGATGTTGTCTTTCAGCAGCCGTTCCAGCACGTCTCCGATATTGCCTACAAGGCCAACCGAGAGGGCCTTACCGGCTTCCACAGACTGCTTTATAAAAGCGATGGCTTCTTCATAGCGGAATGTCATTTTATCAATATAACGGGTGGCGAGTCTTTTCTCTATCCGTTTCGGGTCCACATCGACTCCCAGGAAGGTATATCCGGCCAGCGTGGCGGCCAGGGGCTGGGCTCCGCCCATCCCTCCCAATCCGCCGGATACAATCAGTTTGTGCCTTGTGTCGCCGTTAAAGTATTTCCGTCCGCATTCGGCGAAGGTCTCATAGGTCCCCTGCAGGATACCCTGCGTGCCGATGTATATCCAGCTCCCTGCCGTCATCTGGCCGTACATGATAAGGCCCCGCTTTTTCAGTTCCTCAAAATGCTGCCAGGAAGCCCAGGCAGGGACAAGGTTGCTGTTGGCGATCAGCACGCGGGGAGCTTCTGCATGGGTTCTTACGATACCAACGGCTTTACCTGACTGCACCAGCAGGCTCTCGTCTTCTGCGAGGACCAGCAGTCTGCAGATGATGTCCCTGAGGGCTTCCGGGCTTCTCGCCGCCTGTCCTGTTCCGCCATAAACGATCAGCTCGGCGGGATTTTCGGCCACTTCGGCATCGAGGTTGTTGAGCAGCATCCGAAGGGGCGCTTCGGTCTGCCAGCTGAGGGCATGCAGTGTGTTTCCGGTGGGCGCCTTGTAATGCGGATGCCGGGCATAGGTATCAATAAATTCCGTAGATTTCATGGGTTTCGTTTTTAAAATCAAGGCCTTCCTTTTCGGCTACCCCGGATGTCAGGCGGGTAAGCTCTTTTTGTCCTACCAGGTCAATGGCTTTCTCAATGTAATCTCCCAGGTAAACATCGCGGTCGATGTGGGGAATAACAGAGCGCACATGGTCGTGACAGGCATTCACCAGGGGACCGGATTTCAGGGGTTTCCGGAAATCAAATCCCTGGGCGGCACAAAACAGCTCTATCCCCATTATCTTCACAACATTTCCGGCGATTTGCAGGGCTTTTCTGGCGCTGATCGAGCCCATGCTGACATGGTCTTCCTGTCCCAAAGAAGTAGGGATGCTGTCGGCACTGGCCGGAAAGCACAGGCTTTTATTCTCGCTCACAAGGGCTGCCGTGGTGTACTGGGGGATCATGAATCCTGAATTCAGTCCGGTTTCTTTCATCAGAAGCTTTGGCAGTCCTTCGATCGTGTCCATCAGCGACAAATAGATCCTCCGGTCGGCGATGTTTCCCAGCTCAGCTGTGGCCACTGCGGCATAGTCCAGCGGGAGGGCCAGAAGCTGGCCGTGAAAATTGCCCCCGCTCAGTGTTTTTTCCTTGCTGAAGATCAGCGGATTATCGGTGACGGAGTTGATCTCGGTATCCACCATCTCTTTCAGGTGCAGGTAAGCATTGCGGGAAGCCCCATGCACCTGGGGGATGCAGCGCAGGGAATAAGGATCCTGTACACGGCTGCAATTGCGGTGTGATTCCACAATCTCCGATTGACCGATCAGGGTCCGCATGCGCTGTGCCACATAGCGGCTGCCTTTATAAGGCCGCAGGGCATGAAGATCGTCATCGAAAGTTTTCACCGAGCCCAGCATGGCTTCAAGGTTGATGGCTGCAATGATATCGGCATTGTCAAGGCAGTTCTGGAAGACTTCCATGAACTTGATGGCATGCGCAGCAATAAACTGGGTGCCGTTGATCAGTGCAAGTCCTTCTTTCGGTCCCAGATCAAGAGGCGACAGGCCGGACCGCTGCAAAACCTCACCGGCCGGCCAGATATCATCCTCGTGATATACTTTTCCCATCCCTATCAGGGGAAGGAACAGGTGGGCCAGCGGGGCAAGATCGCCGGATGCCCCAACCGATCCCTGCGAAGGAACAACGGGGATCACATTGTTTTCAATATGCCAGAGGATCCGGTCGAGAGTGCTTTCGGCAATCCCAGAAAAGCCAAAAGCGAGGGAATGAACTTTCAGGATGAGCATCAGCTTGCTGATCTCAGCCTGTACGGGATCACCGACCCCCACACTGTGGCTCAGCAACAGGTTATACTGAAGTTTCTTCGTATCTTCCTCTGAAATGATGGTTGTGCATAGCGGACCGAAGCCCGTATTGATGCCATAAACGGTTTTGTGATCCTGCACGATGGATTCGATGACCTTCCGGTTATGACGTACTTTTTCACGGATATCGTTTGAAAGAATTCCTTTCCGTTTACCGGAAACCAATTCCAGGGCTGTCCCGGGAGTCAGATGATCGTGACCGTATTGAAATGAAACCATGGAGCAGTGTGTTTACCAATATTAACCGAAAACGAAACGAGGATGCATAATTTTTTAATGAAGTTATTGTATTTTTATGAGACGGCTAATAACATTTATCAGGGTTGAAAACACAAGCAGCAACCCCGCCGTTTGTCATTCTTTGTGCAGCCCGGTGCACGATGCCGGTTTGAACATGAATAATTTTCTGCTCATTTGCCCGATTTACCGTGAAAAACAGGTTTCAGTATAATACAAACAGTATGCCGCCCGATAGCGGCTGTATTAAATTCCGAATACCATGCAAGGTGCGAAATATCATATTTCAGCCTGTTTTAAATAAGTAATTTTTCGGAAATTTTAATCACATTAAACGGAGGACTTATGGCAAAGAAAAATGTCATCATCATTGGCGCTGCTGGAAGGGATTTTCACAATTTCAATACCTGTTTCAGGGATAATGAGGATTACCGGGTGGTAGCATTCACCGCTGCACAAATTCCCGATATAGCAGGACGGAAATACCCTTTTGAACTGGCGGGGAAACTTTATCCCGATGGCATTCCGATTTATGCCGAAGCCGATCTCGAAAAGCTGATCAAAGAAATGAAAGTGGATGAGTGTGTTTTCTCATACAGCGATATACCCTATAACCGCGTCATGCATCTTGGTGCACGGGTAAATGCTGCCGGTGCCGATTTTAAAATGCTCGGTGCAGGACAAAACATGCTGAAGAGTAAAAAGCCTGTTGTGGCAGTAGGAGCGGTCAGAACAGGTTGTGGTAAATCGCAAACCTCGAGGCGTATCATTGAAATCCTTATGAAAATGGGATTGAAGGTGGTCGCCGTGAGGCACCCCATGCCTTATGGCAATATTGCCGAACAGAAAGTACAGCGGTATGCCACCCTGGCCGACCTGGTAAAACACAAATGCACCATCGAGGAAATGGAGGAGTACGAACCCCATGTCACCCGCGGAAATGTGATCTATGCAGGAGTGGATTACCAGGCGATCCTCACGGCTGCGGAAAATGATCCCGACGGCTGCGACATCATCCTGTGGGACGGAGGAAACAATGATTTTCCTTTCTATAAACCCGACCTGTGCGTGACCGTAACGGATCCTCACAGAGCGGGTCATGAACTTTCCTACTATCCCGGAGAAATTACGCTCCGCCTGGCGGATGTAGTGGTGATCAACAAAATAGATACTTCTGCCCCTGAAAATATTCAAACCGTGCGGGAGAATATCGCCCTCGTAAATCCCCGCGCCATCGTCATAGATGCCGCCTCACCCATTACGGTGGATAAGCCGGAACTGATTAAAGGGAAAGCGTGTCTGGCCATTGAAGATGGTCCGACACTGACCCACGGCGAGATGAAAATAGGAGCAGGTACGGTTGCGGCCATGAAATGGGGTGCAAGCAGGCTGGTTGATCCGCGCGAATATGCCGTAGGGAAAATTAAAGAGACTTTTCAGACCTACCCCGGGATCGGCACACTTCTGCCTGCCATGGGGTATGGAAAACAACAGGTTACGGATCTTGAAAAGACCATCAATGCCACACCCTGTGACGTGGTGGTGATCGGAACGCCCATCGACCTGAACCGCATCGTGAAGATCACCCAACCTGCTGATGGTGCTGGAAGATTTTGTAAAGAAGATGAAGAAATAATGGATTTCTATGAGGTAATATGATCACGGTAGACCATCCGCGATTATATTTTAATTCCCATGAACAGCACGTCATCCACCTGTTCATAGTTCTCCTTCCAGAGATTGAACGTATTCTTAACGTGCAGGTATTGTTCTTCCATGGTCTTCTGATAAATATCGACCAGCATATTTTTCAGCCTGACCATTTTGTATTTCTTGCCCAGGGAGCCTCCGAACTGATCGGGATAGCCGTCGGAAAACATGTAAATGGTATCGCCCTGGCTGAGCTGAAGACCTTCATCCTCAAATGATTTTCCTTCCTTGTCGTAAACACCACCCACGGAACTGTGGCTGCCTTTAAGGTAGATCTGTTCCCCGTCTTTGTATACGATCAATGGTCGCATGGCGGCAGCATACCGCATATATTTTGTTTTCAGGTCGATTTCGCACACGATAATGTCCATCCCGTCGGGAGGTTTAGTGCCGTCTTCAAGGTTCCGGTTCAGGGTATTGCCAAGTTCCGTATCCAGCACCTGCAGAATTTCCGAAGGAGCTTTCCCGGCCTCCCTGAAACAGATATCCTTGATGAGCGTGGAGCCTATCATCGACATAAAGGCACCGGGAACACCATGCCCGGTCGAATCGGCGCATACGATGATGAATTTGTTATCGTTCACCTTATCGAACCAGTAAAAGTCTCCCGATACAATATCCCTGGGCTGGTAAAACACAAAACTGCCGGAGAAATTCTGGTGCAGTCTTTTCACCGGAGGCAATATACTGGCCTGGATACGCTGGGCATAGGTAATGCTGTCGGTAATATCCCGGTTCTTCAGCTCGATCTCTTCCTTCTGTTCGACCACCTCCTTGGTGCGGGCGGCAAGCTCGGTTTCAAGATATTCCTGCAGTTCCTTTTGTTTCTTTTCCCTGTATTTGATGATCGTCAGTATGCTGAGCAGAAATACCAGTCCGCATGAAGTAAGGAACCACCACGTTTTCCAGAAGGGCTTTTTCACACGGATATGGATCGAAACCGGAGTTTCCTGACTCAGCCCGTTGCTGTTAAAAGACTTCAATAAAAACGTATATTCCCCGTCTTCAATTCGTGTGTAGTTTACCACGTTTAGGGCGGTCATTTCGGACCATTCCAGGTCATGCCCTTCCAGCTTGTACCGGTACTTGACGGATGCCGGATCGCTGTAAGAGAGTCCTTTAAATTCAATTCTGACCTTGTAAAGGGAATAAGGCAATACGATATCCTGGTTAAAATCATACTCCTTGTCGGAGATCACCAGCCGTGTGATGTTGGTGAAGGGGGGAACGGGACTTTGTTTTTCTTTCCGGGGATCATAGGTAATGAGCCCCTCTGTGGTGCCAAAATAGATCATGCCGGCCTCGTCTTTGAACAGGGCATTGAAATTACAGTCGCCGGTAATTCCCTTTGAAACATCGTAAACCTGCACGGTATATTGACGTGTGTTTATACGGCTAATGCCAAGCCGGTGTCCAACCCATATATCATGACTTTCACCGGGTATCAGCCCATAGCAATAATTTGATTTCAGCCCATGGTCCGCCGTGATATTCATGACGGTGTCGGCGGCAAACCGGTAAATTCCGTCCCCGTAAGTGGAGGCCCATAGATTCCCTTCATCATCCCGGGTGATCAGGTTGAATTCCTGCTCAATTTTACCGGCCGGAAAGGCAAGAATAACCTCACCGTTTGCATTGATCTCATAGATCCCGTTGGTTCGTGTGGCAAAGAGGAGGCGGTTATCCTTTTCCGGCAGAACATATTTAATGTCGTTGTGTGGGATTCCGTTGAGTGTACTGTAATTCACCGCATCGCCGGTATTGATATTCAACCTGTAAATTCCGTCGCGGGTTGCCAGGTAAAGAAATTCATCCGCAACGGACATCGATTGTACAATATTCCCCAGCGAATTATCCGAATAGTTGATTTTCCGGATCGCACCCGTTAAAGTATTCAGCATGTACAAACCGTTACTTTCGGTACCGATATAAAGATTATTCTTATACCCTGCCAGCGCGGTGATCTTATCGGAGGGCAAACCATTCTGCCGGTTATACAGGGTGGGCCTATCCTTTTTACCCTCCACGATTCGGGCAAGGGTGCCGTTTCCTCCCATCCATATGGCTCCCTTAAATCCGGTGACGGCATTGATATTGTTGTCAATGCCGGGTATCGAATAGGAATAAAAGGAAAATGCCTGGTTGAGCATTTGCACCAGCCCGTCGCCATAGGTGGCGATCCACATATTTCCCTCGAGGTCCTCGTAAATCTTCTTGATGGAATTTCCGGGAAGCCCGTTGGACTTATCCAGATGATCGAAGGCCAGATATTTTCCGTCTTTCAGATCCATGAGTTTATACAATCCGTGATGAAGGGAACCCAGCCAGAGGTTATTTTCGGTATCTTCAAACACCGATTGAATATTTTCACGGTCGAGCTTGAATTCTTTTCCTGCCGGAAGAAGGGAATAGGTTTTTCCGGTCAGGCTTAAACGGTATACTCCGGCGTCTTCGGTGGCAATCCATAGGCTTTTTTTATCGTTGCAAGGCTGAATGTCCTGGACCTTATGGAAGGAAAGTTCTTCAATTGCTGTGCTGAGCACAGCCGGTGTTCCCCAATCGTATACATTCAATCCGTCGGGTGAGCCGATGAAGATTTTGTTCCCCTGCACCCATAATGCCGTCAGCATCATTTCCTGAATGCCTTCGATCTTTTTTCCGTTCGATAGATTTTTATCCAGCAGGATCAGTCCGTTGTTTAAAGAAGCGATCAGATAATCGTTGTTTGCAGTCTGTGTAATGCCGGTAATGGAACTGTTAAGTCCAAGTCCGGAAGAAACGATGCGGAATGCCTTTCCATCATAAAAGGCAAGGGATCCGTTGTTAAACCCGAAAAGAAGGTTCCCGTCCGCATTTTTATAGCTTATGACAGCCACCTGTCCGGCCAGGGAGTCATTAATCGCACCCACGGAGAAATCAAAGCCGTCAAAGCGGCAAAGCCCTTCGCCGGTACCCGTCCACAGGTACCCATTGGCATCCTGGTTTATTGTATATACAAAAGGATGGCATAATCCATCCTGTGTACTGTAATTTTTGACTTTGTAATCCTGGGTAAATCCCGTTAATCCGGTAAATAGAAAGAGCAGTAATACACTTTGTTTTTTCAATTGAAGGAGCATAGATGCCTATTTATTTGTGCTGACTTTTTTATCTGCGCCGATCAATACCCGTGGTTTTGGAACCCCTCCGAGCGGAATCACATAGAAGGGAAGCAATTCTCCATATTGGTTCCTGACATTCACCACCACGTTGTTATTGCGGACCGGTGGATTTTTCTTTTTAATGAATTGAATATCCAACGATGTATTTTTTTCTTCCTCGAAGATCTTGAATTCATCCTCGATCCAGACATCTTCGCCCGATACCTTGGAAATCTGTC
>JAGDMB010000458.1 GCA_017860375.1 Bacteroidota bacterium
TGGTGTCCGGAGGGATCCTGAAACGAAGTGTATCTTAGGAATATTTGTTGAGCAGGGTTTTTTTCAGCAGGTTGTAATCGGATTTGAGCGTATCCCACGATTCCTCCCTCTGGTCCAAACCCACCATTGACGGAGGAAGCTGAGGGTCTATGCCAAGCAGTTCCCGGATCTCATCCGGAAATTTGGCGGGATGTGCCGTTTCGAGGCAAACGGCCAGCTGCGATGCGCCTGAATCTGCCGGAAAAGCCTTGAAATATTCCTGCAGTCCGGCCCAGCCAACCGCACCATGGGGCTCTAGGATGACCCGGTATTGTTCGTATACCGATTTGATCATGGCTTTCGTGTCCGAATCGCTGATGCTGACACCAAACATATCCTGCCGCAGTCTTGCCGTATCCGGTTCTTTCACGATGACGCCCTGCTCATCCATGATGCCTCCGTACAACGCAATGATCCGCGCCATGTTGCTCGGATGGCCTACATTCATAGCACTGGAGATGCAGTTTTTTGAAGGCACAATGGTGGCATAATTCCCCGACCGGAGATACAACGGCACCTCATCATTTTCATTGGTGGTGACGACAAATTTTTTAACGGGCAAGCCCATGTGGTAAGCGATAAGGCCGCCCATCAGGTCTCCGAAATTTCCCGAAGGCACGGAAAAGAGGATCTTTTCTGTTTCCGATTTTTTAAGGTTCGCCCAGGCATAAAAATAATATACGGACTGCGGGATTAATCTTCCGATGTTGATCGAATTGGCTGACGACAGGTTCAGCGGATTCAGCTCCGGATCCGAAAAGGCCCTTTTCACCAGTGCCTGGCAGTCATCGAATTTGCCTTCGATGCCAATGATCTGCACATTCTTTCCCAGGGTTGTCATTTGTTTCCGCTGGCGGTCGGTGACTTCCTTAACGGGAAAGAGGACCACGACCTTTATATTCTCAAGTCCGTAGAATGCATTGGCGATAGCGCTCCCGGTATCCCCTGAGGTGGCGGTAAGGATAAGCATGTCACGGTTTTCGCGGTGCAGGAAATACTGCATAAGGCGGCCCATCATACGGGCTGCAAAATCCTTGAAGGATGCAGTTGGCCCCTGGTCAAGGCGCATAAGGTATTTTCTTTCGACCACCTGCTCCAGCGGCACTTCGAAATTGTAGGCCTCCCTGGTCATTGACCTCAGGTCATCCGGCGGCATTTCGGTGGCAAGAAAGCGCCGGAGAATCGCATAGGCAATTTCATGATACGCCTTTCCCGACAGGTCATTCAATTCTCCTTGTTCCATCCGGGGCAGTGATGACGGCATATACAGTCCGCCATCCGGTGCCAGGCCTTTCAATAAAGCCTCTTTGAACGAAACAGGGATCGCCTTTAAATTGGTTGAATAATAGGATATGGATTGCGACATAATTCAAACAGATCGATGGTTTTATTGCTTGTTCAGCCGGTCGAATTCCTCTTCCGTAAAGTCAAGGAGCGAAGTTAGCTTTAAGTCGGAAAAATCAAAACGCCTGTCATTGAAATCTTTAAGTCGGAAAAATCAAAACGCCTGTCATTGAAATCGGAGGGATCGGGAATGGTTACCACTTTCATCCGTGCTGCCTTGGCTGCAATGGCACCGTTAAAGGAATCCTCGAATGCGAGGCAGCTCCTCGGATCTTTCCCAAGCCTTCGGGCAGTCGTCAGGTATACGCCGGGATGGGGTTTTCCGTATTCTTCCTTTACGCTTGAATTGAGAATGTCAAATTCATCAAGAATACCGAACTTATTCAGCGCGGTTTCAATAAGAACCGGGGGAGAGGAAGTAGCCACCGCCACGGGAAGGGATTTGTGCTTGAACATCCTGAGTGTTTCGAGGAAACCTTCCTTCAGCTGAACTTTTTCCTTCATGGTCAAACGCATGGTCTCGATGATCTCCTGATACAGCCGGGTAAAATCTTTTCCATCCCATGGCATTTCGGAGTACCAGAATTTAATGGTATCGTAAGTGTCAAGTCCAATGGTTCGCCTGCACATATCGGTAGTTAGGGTGAGCCCGACGCCGGCAAAGACTTTTTTTTCAGTTTCTTTCCAGAGTGGTTCTGATTCAATGATGACGCCATCGAGGTCAAAAATTACCGCTTCAATCATAGGAAGAGCTCTACACATTGGCAACCCGAATAATATCAGCAAAAACACCTGCTGCGGTGACTTCGGCTCCGGCACCGTAACCCCTTATCACCATAGGCTGTTCATGATACCGGTCGGTGGTGATCAGGATGATGTTGTTGCTGCCTTCAAGGGGATATGCCGGATGCACGGTATCCACTTCCGTCAGTTCAATACTTGCTTTACCGCTGTCGAGACGGGCCACATAACGCATTTTCTTATTTTCTTTCTCCAGTCGTATGCGTCGTTCTTCAAATTCGGCGTCGTATTGCTGAATCGTCTTCCAGAAATGATCCAGTGAACCCTCAAAGCATTCTTTTGGAAGGAAGGGCTTTATCGTAATATCGCTGTCTTCAAACTCATAACCCGATTCGCGTGATAAAATGAGCAGCTTCCGTTTCACATCCGTGCCGCTAAGGTCGATCCGGGGATCGGGCTCAGAATAGCCTTTTTCTTTGGCCATTTGTATGGCTTTGCTCAGCGGAATGGTCGTGCTGATGGTATTGAAGATGAAATTCAGGGTGCCGGAAAGAACAGCTTCCAGCCGTACAATCTTGTCCCCGCTGCGGATCAGGTCATTGAGGGTGCTGATAATGGGCAACCCGGCTCCCACATTGGTTTCATACATGAACTTCACATTCTTTTCCTGCGCGGTCTTCTTCAGTTCTTTGTAAAGGCTGAATTCGGATGAGCAGGCGATTTTATTTGCGGTAACGATGGAAACAAAGGAGCTGAGAATACTTTTGTAAGTTGATGTTACCGAAGCTTCTGCAGTACAGTCGATAAACACGCTGTTGCGCAGGTTCAAATACTTCATCTTTTGTATGAACAATTCAATATCAGCCTTTTCCCCCATCCTTTCCATTTCGTCGCGATAGACGGTGAGATCAATTCCTTCCGGATTCATCAGCATTTTCTTTGAATTGCTGATACCCACCACGTTGATTTTCAGATG
>JAGDMB010000032.1 GCA_017860375.1 Bacteroidota bacterium
TTTTGCCAGATTTTAAGTTCTTTAAAATGATGCATAAAGTCTTGATTCTTGGTTCTTGGCTCTTGGTTCTAATGATTTTTTAATTTTTCATAATCCTTTATCTTATCCCCAATGCTCAACAGGTAATCAATATCATCATACCCGTTCAGCAAGCATTTCTTTTTGTAGGAGTTGATGTCGAATTTTTCGGAGGCTCCTGTGGAAAGCAGGGTAATGACCTGTTTTTCGAGATCGACCTTTACCTGGGAGACAGGATTTTCCTGTATTTCCTTTAGTAATGCGGCAAGAAAACCTTCAGAAACCTGCACCGGCAGCAATCCGTTATTAAGGGCATTGTTTTTGAAAATATCGGCGAAGAAACTGGAAACCACCACCCTGAAGCCATAATCGTAAATGGCCCAGGCGGCATGTTCGCGGCTCGACCCGCTGCCGAAATTCTTTCCGGCTACCAGGATGGACCCGGACCAGGTTTTCTGATTGAGCACAAAGTCCTCTTTGGGCCGGTCATTCCTGTCGTATCTCCAGTCCCTGAACAGGTTTTCACCAAATCCCTTCCGGGAGGTTGCCTTCAGAAACCGGGCCGGGATGATCTGGTCGGTGTCCACGTTCTCGATCGGAAGGGGAACGCAGGCAGAAACTATCGTGGAGAATTTTTCGATGGGCATATTTTTAGCTTTTTAAATGAATAAAAAGAAAATCAACCGCTTATAAAAACTCACGCGGATCGGTTATTTTCCCGGTCAGTGCTGCAGCTGCGGCGGTCAACGGGCTGGCAAGGAAAGTCCGGGCTCCCGGTCCCTGTCGTCCCTCAAAATTCCGGTTCGACGTGGATACGGCGTATTTCCCTTCGGGAATCTTGTCGTCATTCATGGCCAGGCATGCCGAACATCCGGGCTGGCGAAAAGCAAATCCTGCTTCTTCCAGTACCTTTACAAGGCCTTCAGCATGGGCCTGCTTTTCCACCTGCCTCGACCCGGGGACGATCCAGGCCACGACGCCTGAATCTTTTTTCTTTCCCTTCACAAAACCGGCAAATGCCCGCAGGTCTTCGATCCGGCCGTTGGTGCAGGATCCGACAAATACATAATCGACCCTGCGTCCCAGCATCGGTGTGCCGGGTTCAATATCCATGTATTGCAGCGCTTTGAAGAAGGAAGGCTTTTCTTTTTCGGTAAGCGATGAGCCATCGGGTATAGTTGCGCTGATTTTCATACCCATACCGGGATTAGTCCCGTAAGTGATCATGGGTTCAATATCGGCGGCGTTGTATTTTAGTTCGAGATCGAAAACAGCGTCATCGTCGGTGCGCAAAGACTTCCAATACTCCATGGCCTTTTCCCATTCTGTCCCTTTGGGCGCAAATTCGCGTCCTTTCAGGTAGGTGAAAGTGACTTCATCGGGGGCAATCAGTCCGCCCCTTGATCCGCATTCGATGCTCATGTTGCAAACGGTCATGCGGCCTTCCATACTAAGGTTTTGGAAGGCTGATCCGGCGTATTCAATAAAATAACCGGTACCACCGGATGCGGATATTTCTGAAATGATGAAAAGGATGATATCTTTTGCCGTGACTCCTTTTTTCAGCTGACCGTCAAGGGTGATCCGCATCGTTTTTGGCTTGGGCTGCATGATGCATTGGGAAGCGAGCACCATTTCAATTTCGCTGGTGCCGATTCCGAAAGCGACACTGCCAAAAGCACCGTGTGTGGCAGTGTGGCTGTCACCGCATACGATGGTCATCCCTGGCTGGGTGAGGCCCAGTTCGGGACCAATCACATGCACAATGCCCTGGTACGGATGATTCAGTCCGTACAACGTTATGCCGTGGCGGTTGCAGTTTTCCGTCAATTTATCCACCTGCGATTTTGAAAGCAGATCCCGGATGGGAAGATGCTGATCCACAGTCGGCACGTTGTGATCGGGGGTTGCTATGGTCTGTTGCGGCCGGAACACCTGGAGACCACGGTGTTCGAGACCGGCAAAGGCTACCGGACTGGTCACTTCGTGTACCAGATGACGGTCGATATACAGCACAGCGGGACCGTTGTCGATTTGTTCCACAACATGAGCATCCCATATTTTGTCGAATAATGTTTTTCCTGCCAAGGTTGTAAGTATTAGTGGGTTAGACAATTCTGTTCAGCGCATCAATCAGGGCTTCCACCGATGCCGTAACAATATCTGTATTGGCTGCAAATCCGTAATAATACCGGCCCTTGTTTTCAATCTGCACGTGCACTTTGCCGGGGTCATCGCTGCCCCGGGTAATAGCCTGAACCAGGTATTCCTCGAGTTTGAATTTGTAATGCACCAGTGATTTTATGGCATTAAAGGAAGCATCAATAGGTCCAATTCCGTCACTGGTTTTGGTGAGTGTCTCGCCTTCGTAATTTATGGATACGGTAGCCACGGGGTGGGTGGATGAACCGCACAGTACCTGAAGGTGCTCGAGCTTCAGCTTTTTTCTCTCTCCGTTGGTGCTGCCCACCAGCAATTCAAGGTCATCGTCGCGGATGTCCTTTTTCCTGTCGGCCATTTCAAGGAACTTAAGGTAAACGGCATCCAGTGCTTCCTGTTTGAGTTCGTATCCCAGCAGAGACAAGCGGTGTTTCAGGGCGGCTCTTCCGCTGCGTGCGGTGAGGGCAATGGATGATTCATCGATTCCCACTTCCAGAGGATCGATGATCTCATAATTTTCGCGGTTCTTCAGCACGCCGTCCTGGTGAATTCCCGATGAATGGGCAAAAGCATTTCGCCCGACAATGGATTTGTTAGGCTGGACGGGCATATTCATCAGACTCGAGACCAGGCGGCTGGTACGGATAATATTGTGGGTGTTGATGCCGGTTTCAATATTCAAATGCTTGCGGCTTTTCATGGTCATCACCACCTCTTCGAGCGAAGTGTTACCGGCTCTTTCGCCGATACCGTTGATGGTCACTTCCACCTGCCGTGCGCCGTTGATTATGCCGCTCACAGAGTTGGCCGTAGCCATGCCCAGGTCGTTGTGGCAGTGCGTGGAAATAATGGCCTTATCGATGCGCTTAACGTTTTCCTTCAGGAAACGGATCTTTGCACCATATTCATCCGGAAGACAATAGCCAGTGGTATCGGGAATGTTAACGACGGTTGCACCGGCTTTGATAACGGCCTCGATTACCCGCGCCAGGTATTCGTTATCCGTGCGGCCGGCGTCCTCGGCATAGAATTCCACGTCTTCCACGTATTTTTTTGCATATTTGACCGCATTTACAGCACGTTCGATGATTTCCTCGCGGTTGGAATTGAATTTGTATTTGATGTGTACATCGGAAGTGCCAATACCGGTATGAATGCGTTTGCGCTTGGCATATCGAAGCGCATCGGCGGCCACATCGATATCTTTCTCCACCGAACGGGTAAGGGCACATATGACCGGCTTCTTAACCGCCTTGGACAATTCGATCACCGATTGGAAATCACCGGGACTGGAAATGGGGAAGCCCGCCTCGAGGATGTCTACACCCAAAAGCTCAAGGGCTTTGGCCACTTCAATTTTTTCAACTGTATTTAACTGGCATCCGGGAACCTGCTCGCCGTCGCGGAGGGTGGTGTCGAAGATGAATAATCGGTTGTTCATAAGCGTTAGTATTAATATACAAAGGATAATTTTTAATTTTATGATTTTGGATTTTCGGATTGATGGGGTGATGCTTTTTACTCCATTGGTTATTAAATTAAAAAAGCCACTCTCTTCTATGAGAATGGCTCCATGTTATTCCTGCTACCGCGCATACAAAACCATTCTCATCCGGTTACTCCAAGGAGTCCGAGAATGAGGATGAGGCTAAGTATGTTCGGATTAATGATCATTCAACGAAATTGTAATGCGGCAAATATACTGATAAAAATCATATTTCAAAATACCGGGCAGTATTTATTCTGAAAATACTCCCTTACGATTATCGATAAACCGCTAAAAAACCTTTTCACAGAAACTGGCGGTGGAATAAGAAAGACAGCTTATGTAATCCGATTCGGATTATTTATTCCGCTTCGAGGGCTGCGGCCAGTTCATCGGTCATTTCGAGGTTGTGGTATACGTACTGCACATCTTCGATTTCCTCAAATTCCTCGATCAGGCGCAGCACTTTCCGGGCCGCATCCACATCAAGCTTTTTGGTTTCAACGGCAATCCGCTGCAATTCGGCGTTTTCCACTTTCACGTGCATTTCTTCCAGCTTTTTATGGATTTTACCGAAATTCTCCACCGCAGTAGTAATAATAAAGGTGTCCTCTCCCAGTTCAATGTCTTCCACACCGGCATCGATCATTTCGAGCTCAAAAGTTTCGGGATCGAGGTTCGCTTTGGGAACAGTAAAAACACCTTTACGATGGAAGACAAACCTGAGCGAGCCATTGGTGCCCAGTGTCCCTCCGCGTTTGTTGTAAATGGCCCGGATGTTGCTGACCGTTCGTTGCGGATTGTCGGTGAGGCATTCAATAAAAATAGCAACTCCTCCATGGGCGTATCCCTCATAGGTTACCTCCTGAAGGTTGGCGGCTTCATTGCTGGCTTTGTTAATGGCACGGTCCACATTATCCTTGGGCATATTGGCCCCTTTGGCATTCTGAATGGCAAGCCGTAACCGCGGATTTCCGTCAGGACTGGCTCCGCCTTCCTTCACCGCCATCTGGATTTCTTTAACAATACGGGAAAATATTTTTCCCCTTTTGGCATCCAGCGCTCCCTTTTTGCGCTTGATGGTTGACCATTTGCTGTGACCGGACATATTGTATTTTTTTAGTTAGAATCAACAAATATTCTTTAAAGGTATGAAATTGTTTTTTTATAGGAAATATGGATGTAAATTTCAGTTGAATAAATTATTGCAGCATTTTATTAGGGTTTTATCGGACTCAGGTGTCTTCTATAATAAAGGACAGGTTTACCGGATTGGGGTAAAGGATAAGAGGCAAGAGGACTATAAGATTTTATGTAAAGGGTTGACCAATGGCATCCGCAAAACGACTGCAATTTTTTGCCTTTCTGCTGGCATCAGCCTGGTTGTTTCCCGGTATGAGGGATGAAGATACAAGGCTTACGCGTATCCGGACAGCTTTATGGAATTATTCGGTGAAGAATCCACAGCAGAAAGTATTTCTGCATCTTGACAAGTCATATTATTCCACCGGCGATGTTATATGGTTTAAAGCCTACCTTGTCGACGGCATGTTTCACCAGCCGGATTCTTTCAGTACCAATTTGTATGTTGAGCTGATATCCCCGGAGGGAACGCAGGCCGATATCATACGGATTCAGATGAGCTATGGATTCGGGGTGGGTGATTTCAGTCTTTCGGATACCCTTCCCGAAGGTCTTTATCAGGTGAGGGCATACACCAGCTGGATGCAAAATTTTCATCCCGATTATTTTTTTTCCACCAATATACAGATACTGAATCCGGGCTACAGGAAACTGATATCCCCGAAGCAGGCGAGAAAAAACCGGAAAGAAATCAATCAGCAGAAAAATGAAATCTCCGACCTGGATGTCCAATTTTTCCCCGAAGGGGGACAACTTGTAAACGCGATTGAGAGCGTGGTGGCATTCAAAGCCATCAACAAATCGGGTTTTGGCGTTCCGGTTCAGGGTGTGGTTTTTGATTCGCAAAAAAAACCGGTGGCGGAAATCAATACCCAATACGAGGGCATGGGCACATTCAGGCTTACTCCCCGGAAAGGCGAAAAATATGTTGCGGTTGTCACGGCCGCAAAAAAGGAATACCTGTTCAGTTTGCCGGAATCGCTTGAGCAGGGTATCGGTGTGCAGGTTGAAAGCCAGCAACGGGAGATCATCTTGCATGTCACTTCCAACAGGCCGCAGACAAACGACAGGGTAGCCAATGAAATTATTATTACCGGACAGGTCAGGGGAAAGATCTGTTACCAGGAGATCATTAACCTTTCCGATGGGCCGGTTAGGGTTCCGGTAAAGAAGGCTCTTTTTCCCGCAGGCATCGTGCAGTTTACTTTCTTTTCAGGGCGCGTCATTCCACTCGCGGAAAGGCTTGTGTTTATCACCCATGACGATTTCATGAAAATCAATTTGCAGGCATACGATACCCTTACGGAAGAAAATGAAAGGTTGTTGTGCCTTTCCTTTATCACCCTGGACCGCGATCACAAACCGGCAAAGGCCAATCTCTCCGTGTCGGTTTTGTACGATACGAAGGAAGGACCGACAAGGCAGGATAATATTCTTACCCATCTGCTTCTCACCTCCGACCTGAGGGGGTATATTCCTCATCCCTGGCATTATCTGGAGCAGGCTTTGAAAGGGAATCCGGAAGATATGGATCTGCTTATGCTCACGCATGGCTGGAGAAAATTCGACTGGACGGGAATCCTGAACAATAAGCTCCCCGTGAACAAAATCCCGGAGGAAAAAAGAATTACCATTTCCGGTTTCATTACAACCGAACTGTTCGGATTTCCCCTTAAGAATTGCAAGGTACAGCTTACCGTGAAGGAGGCGTTCAATGATGTCTTTACCCAGTTATCCGATGAACGGGGTTTTTTCAAATTTGAGAACCTGGTGTATTACGATACGATCAATGTAAAAATTGAGGCATGGAGGCCATCAGGGAGGAGGAATCTGCTTATTGTCATCCCGGATGATGTCTTTCCCGACGTTACAAAACAACAGGGCGATTATACGCTGACAACCTTGTCGGAACGCGATAACAAGGCATACAGAAGAGAGCAGAACATTCGATACGGCATTGAATGGGAAGAGGAGCAAAGGCGCATAGCCAGTGAGGATAGCAACAAATTGAAAGGCATTTACGGGGAGCCCGATGCGGTGATACGGTCGGAAGACATCCCCAGCGGTTACAAGGATGCCCTGCAGGTTTTACAGGGAAGGGTTCCGGGTGTAGTTGTCAATGGCGACAAAGTTTATATCCGGGGTGTCCATACCCTGCTCGGCAATACCGACCCTCTTTACCTTGTTGATGGTATGCCTGTATCCGACGTGAGCGCTGTGCTTGCCATCCCGGTTGAAGATATTGACAGGATTGAAATACTGAAAGGGCCAAGTTGTGCAATATACGGCAGCCGTGGCGGGAATGGCGTGATCGCCATCTATACAAAACGCGGGTCGTTTATGAAAAAGGGCATAATTGAATTTCAGATGCTGGGATATCACTGGCCAAGAAAATTTTACCAGCCGGAATTTTCTCCGGATGCCAAACCCGATGAAACAAAAACTATTAGCTGGAATCCTTCTGTGGAAACCAATTCAGCGGGCATGGCCAGGGTAATTATCCGGAAACCTGCCCAGGAAAGAAACCTGCGGATTGTGGTGGAAGGAATTACATTGGAGGGACAGGCAGGGCATGCCGAAATGGTGCTGGAAAACAATTGAATATACCCTGAACCAGCCTCAATATTTATTTTTATCCTTGTCCACCATGGGCACAAACCTTACAGGCAATACCGCCTGCTGGATCAACCTGCCTTTTTTCTTGATCATCAGGATCAGTTGCTGGTAATTGGTTTCTCCCACCGGGATGATCATTTGACCGCCTTCCACTAGCTGTTCTTTCAGCGGCTCAGGCACGTGCGTGGGAGCACAGGTGACAATTATTGCATCGAAGGGAGCATATTCGGGCCAACCTTTGTATCCGTCTCCGATCTTTACAAATACATTGTCATAATGAAGCACTTTTAAGAGTGATTTGGCTTTATTTCCCAGTTCACTGACGATTTCAACCGAAAAGACGGAATCGCATATTTCGCCCAGTACGGCAGCCTGATAACCTGATCCGGTGCCGATCTCCAGCACTTTTGATCCGGGATTAAGCTTTAAGGCCTCGGTCATAAAGGCTACGATATAGGGTTGTGAGATCGTCTGGTTATAACCGACCGGAAGAGGCTGATCGGCATAAGCGTAAGCAGCCAGTTCGGACGGTACAAAGAGGTGGCGCTCTACTTTGCGCATGGCATCCAGCACGCGTTTATCCGTAACGCCCCGCTCCTCGATCTGCCATTTCACCATTTGTTCCCGCTGGTATTTGAATTCCTCCGTTGACTGGGGATTCCCGGTACAATGGAAAAAAAGCAGAAAAATTACCAGGGCAGGGGCCACATACACATACGCTGAAATATGCCGCCAAAAAGCTCTCATTTTGTTTTTCCTCCGGCTATTGGATTCAATAATTTAAAGTGTAAACCTGTCAGCAAAACAAAGATACAATTTCAGGCTGATTATACCCACAGGATTTTCAATACCCCGCAGGAATACGGCAAATAGTATGCCAAATCAGGTATCGAACGCAATCCTTATGGTCAGGTTATTTTTCAACTGCAAAGGAGATTTCCTTCAGGCTTTCATTTCCAAGTTTATCCAGCGCCCTGATTTTAAGAGTATAAATACCGGCTGAAATGAAATTCCCGACAGGTGCCGCATATCTTTTTTCAACAGCCCCGTTCAGCGAATAGAACAAGGCATCGAAACCGGTTAATGCATCAGTACAGGAAAGGAAAACCACGGTATGCAGCGGAAAGATATCCAGGACTGCCTCATCCATGGTCCGGAAACCGATGGGCAGGATACTGAACCGGACCGAAATCTCCGGGCCGGTATTATCAAGCTTTACGACAAATGACGCATGTCCGGTGTTTTCAACATTGTCGTAAGCGGTGACCTCAAGGGTATGCAATCCTTCCTTTTCAAGTGAAAATGCCGTGGTATAAGGTACCGTTTCCGATCCGCTGACGGCATATTCAATCCGGTTTATCCCCGATTCGCTGTCAGCTGCTTTAAGAATGATGCCGGTTTTGGCATTGACGAATACGGTATCCCGCATGATGAAGGTCGGCCCCTTAAAAGCGTGGCTGACGGTTGGGCCCGAAAGATCATAATAGGGAATGGTCAATGATTCTCCCTGTCCTGTGCTTTCTGAGCGGTTCCCCACATTATCCAGCGCAACCGTTTTCAGGTTAAGATCTCCCTTGATATCGGCAGGATAAAAAGGCTTCTCATACCGAACAAAAGCTGCATCATTAACGGAATAGACTACCTCTTTCACGCCCGCCTTATTGTCAAAAGTGGTGAGTTTGATCTGTGTTTTTCCGGAGGCATATTCTTTACCGCCGGAGATAAAACTTTTGCCGACCATTTCCTGCACGATCACAGGGGGTGTTTTATCCACGCTGAAAACGTATGTTTTTTCTTCCTCCCTGTTGCCTGTCAGATCCACTGCGCAATAGTTCAGTGTATGTTCGCCTTGTTCCAGCAAACCGGTATTGACAGGCATCTGGTAATTGCGCCAGGCTGAACTATCCATCCGGTAAAGGATCCTTTCAACTCCCATTCCCTTATCCTCAGCCTTCAGCAGGATTTTTGAACGGCCGGATAAAACATTCTCAAAACGGTCACCGCTTATCTCAACCGTTGACTCAGGAGGGGACAAGTCGGGAAACAGGCGCACTTCTTTCGGTTTTTCTGCATTGCCGACATGATCAACGGCAAAATATACAAGCCGGTATTCGCGTTCTTCGTCCATCCTAACGGATGAGGAATAGAGAGAAAATGTCTTGCCATCCAGGGAATAATAAATGTTTTCCACGCCCGACAATTCATCCGATGCTTCCAGCGTTAGGGTGACCGCACCATTCAGGAAGACCGTGCCGCTTTTCGCAAAAGTTTTCCCGCTGCCATACCGGATTGTTGTTCTGGGGGGCCTGCTGTCAGCGTACACTTCAAAAACTGCATCCTGCATGGGGTATACGACTTCTTTGGTGACGGTATCAACCGCCCAGGGATGCCTGATGGAATTATAACCCTCCTGAAGGAAATAAGCGGGACCGGCAACAGAAGTTTTATTTGCGCCTTTCAGCCAGGGGGATTTATCAGGACTGTCAGGAGATACCGACAGCCGGATGTAAACAGGAAGGGATTTATTAACGAAAACTTTTCCTTCGGGTGAAACATAAATTTTCTTTTCAGGGTTAGCCGCTTCCTGTGATTTCAGCCAGCAGGGAATGATGGAAAAAAGCAGAATCGGTACGATATACTTTTTCATGTCGTTAATTTCCATTATACGGTCAACCTCGCAGGGATACCCTTCGGCCGAACCCTTTAAGAGGGTCCCGGCAACTCCCTTGCAGATCGGGTATACCGGGAATTCCTGAAAGGGTTCAGCCTGGCAGAGCAGTCATCTATCTCAGAGCGTAATCCCTTTACTCCACGTCAATCAAAATAAGGGAAAAAATAACGAAAAACATAGGATAATAATGAAAACTTATGAAACAAAACCATTATCGGACCAATTTCACCCAGGCATTCCGGGTGATATTTTTTGCCGTGGTAATGGTGCTCAGGTCGGGGTATACCTCACCGTCCTTGCCCGAATAATGACTATGGCCGATCAGGGTAAGCCCGACCTGTTCTCCGGAAGGTATTTGTCCGATCCTTGCTTTGTAGACAAGGGCGGGCTGACACGATGTTTTGTAATCCTCATCGTCGGGGAATTTATTGTTGGTCCAGTATTCATTCCAGTCCCAGCTTTGATTGATCTCAAAAAAGACATCGAATACAGGCGGAATGTTTTGCGACAGGCGGCTTATGATCATAAAATCACCCGGAGGGGTTGCCCCGGTCACCGCATCCGGAAGGGATGTGGCAGTAGTTGGAATATAATACCCGTCGGTTTCCCTTATTCCGCGGCTATGTGCCCAAACAGGCAGGGTTGCTGGCCTGCGGATGGGCCCCGGAAGCCATTTTCCGGTGGATTTGTCACCGTGGCCATACACGCCTTTGGCAATTGATTCAGATACGTACAGGGTTTGCAGGTACTTTCCGCTTGTGTCCTCAATCCAAAGGGCCATTAAGGGATGATTGAAACTTTCGCCTTTTTCAAAAAGAAAAATCAGACCGGATCCGGTTTCTTCACGGTTTGTAAACAGGGTATCCACCGGTTGCTGCAAAGCGGATGACCGCGATGAACGGCATGAAATGAGGGTGACCGCTGCAACGGAAAGGATCAGTACCGAAAGAAGTACGCTAGCTGTATGAAGGATTCTTTTTGTTTTCATGGAAGGACAGGTTAAAATTCGACAATAATACCCACGGTAGGCAGCACGGTGCCCTGACCGTCGGACGGTATATAGGTAAGCCGGTACCGCTCGATCCCATATTCATCTATGTAGGGATCGTTTTCAACCGGCTGACCCTTGAATGTTGCCTCACGCACAAGGTTATCCTGGGTTTCGGATTTGAAATTGTAGACATTCTGCACATCGGCATAAAAATTCAGTGACCAGCGTTTGAAGAAATACTGTTTGTCGATGCGAAGATCGAGCTGGTGAAAAGAACCAAAGCGCAGATCATTGAATTGCGCGTAATCTAAGTAAGCTCTGCCGCGGGCATCCCAGGCGGATTTAATGCTTGATTTATCATAATCATAGGGGGTATAGGGTGAGCCTCCCACAAACCGCCATTTTCCGCCGATGATCCAGTTGTGTTTAAAATTGCGCGTAGCCGTGAGGATCAGTATATGACGGTTGTCCCATGAAGTGGGTGTATAGGTATCAAGCGGTTCGAGGTTATCGTTCAGGTCATTGAATTTACTGATCACAAACGTATAGGAAAGGATCGTACTGAAACCAAGAATGTCTTTTGCTTTTCCAAATACCTCAAATCCATAACTTTTGCCTTTTGAAACCGATTTCACCGGTTCATCGCCGAAGGTGCCGTAATCCCCTCCTTTGCTTGAGAGAGAAACAGAGTCTATCAAAGAGAAAGGATAGTTGTCATACATTTTATAGAATCCTTCCACTGTTAAAATGGAGTTTTCACTGGGTCTTACTTCAATTCCTGCAACGATATGGTCGGCTCTGATATACGTGATCCCGTTCTCCTTGTTTACTAAGTCTCCGGCTGAATTCCGGAATCCCAGTGAAGTCATGGATGGCCTCTGGTAGAAGCGGCCGCTGTTCATGTTGATGGAAAGCAGGTCATTCAGTTTATACGATGCAGATACCCTGGGAGAAAACTGTTTCAGGGGATTGGACATTTCCGGTGAATAGCTGTTGCCGTCAAGCCTTACTCCCAGCGAAAGGGTCAGCCTGTTGTCTAAATAGGCTTTGCTGGCCTGGGTGTAGGCGCCATAGCTGAACGTGTTCAGGCTTGAATTGTAATTCTGGTTTATGAGCGTATCGCTGATGTATACCAGTTGTGAAGTGCTGTTTGTATACTGGGAATAGTCGAGGTTAACACCATAGTTGATTTTATAATCTGAAAGCGTTCGGGTATAGTGTTCAAACCGGAGTCTGTTATTTGCCTCGGTTGAGCTGTAATCGTAAGTCTTTTCGAGTTCGGGATTGTTATTTTCGTATTTGTAAGTGATGTTATTGAGATAATCGCGGCTGGCCACGATGGTATGATAGCCCTTCTCGCGGAAATGCTTGTAGACAGCCCCGACGGCATAATTCCACTGTTCGTTCACCGGCAGGTATTCAAGGATATACCGCTGTTCGGGGGTTTGATTGGCTTCCAGGTTCAGTTCGAATTGGTCGATGGCGCCGATCCCTATAAAGGACAGTTCATTTTTTTCATCCAGCCGGGTTTTTACCTTAAACTGGAAATCATTGTAAGTAGGCAAAAAGGGAAGCTCCAGGACCGAAAACAGGAAATTCAGGTAGGACTGGCGTGCGGACACGATAAAAGTGGTGTTGTCCGTTATCGGACCGTTGAGGGTCAACGCAAGATCGGATGCGCCGAAAGATCCTTTGAATTTTATTTTATCCTTGTTGCCGTCGAGCTGGTTGAAATCAAATACCGAACTCAGGGCATTTCCACGGTTTGAAGGGAATGCACCCGAATAATATTTCACTTCGCGGATAAAGTCGACATTGATTATTCCCACCGAACCTCCCGAAGATCCCTGCGTGGCAAAGTGGTTGAGGTTGGGGATCTCAATGCCGTCGA
>JAGDMB010000236.1 GCA_017860375.1 Bacteroidota bacterium
CCATGGTACATGTTTTTAGTCGTTCAGAATTTTCTTTGTTTCACGGTCCATAGTCAAAGGACCACGGACTTTGGTCTTTTATCTTTATTCCTGGTTCTTTGTTCCTGGTTCTTTGTTCTTGCTTCTTGGTTCTTGCTTCTTGGTTCTTTGTTCTTTGTTCTTTGTTCCTGGTTCTTTGTTCTTTGTTCTTGATTCTTGGTTCTTGCTTCTTGGTTCTTGCTTCTTGGCTCTTCTTTATGACAGTTATTCCTTCTCATTTACTTATGAACCGTTATGATAATCGTCTATAAACTGTGCCATTCGGGTAAAATGAGATCCTTTCCAGTAAATGTGTTTACAGCCCGTGCACCGGTAAAAGACGGAATAATGCATTTTTGTGAGGGGTTCCAGCTGGTCGAGGACTGATTCCTTGGTTACCGGCTCAATCCGTTCGTTACATAGCGTACACCTGCTGAAAGGCTTAAAAAGATCACCGAGGTGCAGCCGGGCCGCAATTTCACCAAACTGTTCCCTTGGATCATCGGACTGTACGTACAGTCCATGTGTGACCCTGCCGTTCTTCAGGATGCCTTTATCCCGGGTGAGGATGATCCTCCTTTCTTCCACAGAGATCCGGATAATCTCCTCATCGGCAAACGATGGTTCGTACAGGCAGTCAAATCCGGCCATCCGCAGGTACCGGGCCAGTCTGCCCAGGTGAACATCCAGCACAAATCGCGGATTGCGCAATGCCTGCTTTCGGAGGTGCTGCAACCCCGTAATGTCAAGACTCTCAAAAACAGGATATACCGAAATCGAATCGCGGTCTTTTAACGGGTAAGAAAAATCTACCGCATCGCCATTCACAAGGATCATGTCAACTTCGGTATGAGGAACACCAAGCGATTCAATGGCATCTTTTACGGAAGGCCTTCCCCGGTAGTGATATCCGAATTCCGTTTTCCGGTATTTTTTATCCAGGAACAGGTTCAGTTCCTCATAAAACCGCATATTTACAATACCCGCCATAATACAAGAGAAAAAAGCATACCAAAAATAAGGATTATTTGCGTCTTTGCAGAAAATTGTCGTTTTATGACTTTTATCTTTCCGGCCAAGATGCTTTTTGGTTACTTTTAGGCTTTATACCTAATACAATATCATTATGACAAAATTCACACACGAGGAAGCACTCCGGTATCATTCCTGTGGCAGGCCAGGAAAAATTGAAGTTATTCCGACAAAACCTTACAGTACGCAATATGATCTGTCGCTGGCCTATACACCAGGTGTTGCAGAGCCGTGTCTTGAAATTCAGAAAAATCCCGACGATGCGTATGTGTATACCGCCAAATGCAACCTGGTAGCCGTCATCTCCAACGGAACAGCAGTGCTGGGACTGGGTGATATTGGCGCCCTGGCAGGAAAGCCTGTTATGGAAGGCAAAGGCTTGCTTTTCAAGGTATTTGCTGATGTGGATGTGTTTGATATTGAAGTGAATGAAAAAAACGTGGATAAGGTTATTGCAACGGTTGAAGCCATATCCCCCACATTCGGGGGGATCAACCTGGAAGACATTAAAGCCCCGGAATGCTTTGAAATTGAGGAACGGCTGAAGAAAATGCTCGACATTCCGGTATTTCATGATGACCAGCATGGAACCGCGATCATTTCAGGAGCCGGATTGCTGAATGCGCTAAAGATCAACGGTAAAAAAATCAATGAAATCAGGGTGGTCATTAACGGGGCCGGGGCAGCCGCCATTTCCTGCGCAAAATTGTACAAAAGTCTCGGTGTCAAAGGTGAAAATATATTTATGCTTGACAGCAAAGGAATGATCACAAAACAAAGAAAAGACCTGAACAAATACAAGGAGGAATTTTCTCAGGATGTTCCTTTTTCATCGCTGGCAGAAGCTTTAAAGGGGGCCGATGTTTTTCTGGGTCTTTCGGTCGGAAAGATCCTTACACCCGAAATGCTGAAGACCATGGCACCCAATCCGATTGTCTTTGCCATGGCAAATCCTGTCCCCGAAATTGCCTATGACGAAGCGGTTGCCTCAAGACCCGACGTTATTATGGCTACAGGCCGGTCAGATTATCCCAACCAGATTAACAACGTCCTCGGATTTCCTTTTATTTTCCGCGGCGCATTGGACGTGCGGGCCAAAACCATCAACGAGGAAATGAAACTTGCAGCGGTATATGCCCTTTCTGAACTAGCCAAGGAAGACGTACCGGAAGTGGTCAATGCGGCGTATAAAGTTTCCAACCTGTCCTTCGGAAAAGAATATATAATTCCAAAACCTCTTGATCCGCGGCTTATTACCAGGGTTGCTCCGGCGGTGGCCAAAGCGGCCATGGATTCGGGCGTGGCAAGGATGCCAATTACCGACTGGAAGGCTTACGAGATTGAACTTATGAAGCGAATGGGGATATACAATAAGCTGGTGGATGATATACGGGATAAGGCACGTCAGCAGCCAAAGCGTATTGTTCTTGCCAATGCGCAGAATTTCAAGGTTCTTAAAGCCGCCCACCTGGTAATCCAGGAACGTATCGCAACGCCGATACTGATGGGAAACGAGGAAGAAATCCGGAAGCTGGCCCACCAATATAGCCTTGAACTGAATGATATTCAGATCATTGATATTTACAGTGTAAAAGAGGAAGAAAGAAGAAAACGGTATGCCAAGCTGCTGTTTGAGAAGCGGCAGCGAAAGGGCATGACGTATGATGAAGCGTTTGAAAAAATGCACGATCCCAACTATTTTGGCGTCATGATGGTGGAAACAGGCGATGCGGATGGCCTGGTATCCGGTTTCTCCACACAATATGCCAGTACCATCCGGCCGGCACTGCAAATTGTCGGGTCAAACAATTCCTTGCATCATATTGCCGGAATGTATATCATTTCCACCAAGAAAGGGCCCTTCTTTTTTGCCGATACGACCGTGAATATTAATCCTACTGCCCGTCAAATTGCCGACACCACTCTTCTTACTGCAAACGAAGTCAGGAGATTCAACCTGGTACCCCGGATTGCCCTTCTTTCGTATTCAAATTTCGGTTCGCACCGCACGGAAAGTCCCAACAAGGTAAGGGAGGCCGTGGAAATCATTCACCGTGATTATCCCGATCTGATCGTCGACGGGGAAATGCAGGCCAACTATGCCTTTAACCGGCAACAACGCCTGGAAAAATTTCCCTTTACAAAACTGCTGGATATGGAAGTGAATACGGTTATTTTCCCGGATCTGAATTCCGGGAACATCGCCTACAAAATGATGCAGGAACTGGCGGGTGCAGAAGCCATTGGTCCTGTTCTCATTGGTATCCGCAAACCGATTCATGTGATGCAGATGGGTAGTTCGGTGAAGGAGATCGTGAACATGACGGCCATTGCGGTCATCGATGCACAGACCGTGACGGATGAGATTATTAGGCTGTAGGAATAGGAAGAGGTCCTCTCATTTCCTGAAATCAAGCGGATACCGGTTGCCCTTGATACCGATTAGGGTACCGCGCACCGAACCGACGAGAATAGGGGATTCAATATAAACCGGGAGGCGGTTTTTGTCATGGGTGACCCATATGACCATTTTTTCGCCCTTATTAAAGACGGACCCCTGGATCAGCATGGCGCTGAATTTCATACAGTCGATTTCACCCAGCTTTCGGATTTTCTTTTTTTCTGTTCCCAGGTAACGGAAATAGATAGTGTAGATCTCGTTGTCAATCAGGAGGGTTATGGGAATGGTATCGTTGATCCTGCAGCCGGAAAGGTCAAGGTTACGGACATAATAAAGGATGGAAACAAGATCAAAAGTACAGCCGGGGATGGGAACCGTATCCTTTATTACCGGGTTGTCATTGCTCTGGGTCTGCGTATAGGCAATACCCTTGGTGTGATTGAACAGGTAATGATGCTTGATCGTATAGCCGCCTTCGTATACATCGCGTTTAAAAGCAATCGGTTTCAATGATTCGGGATAGACCCATGACTCGTAGCGGTCACGGACCTTGAAAAACCAGTCCCAGCTTTTATAGGTAGCCCCGACCGCAAGCAGATGCAGACAGGGAATTTCCATTACCCTGCTTTCTTTTGCGGAAAACCATACTTCCCCCACATCGGTCCATAAGAACAGCCAGTTATAAGAAATACGGTACCGGGCTTCCTCCCCCGGCTGAAAGGAAAATCGCTGTACGGTGCAATCCTGTGTCTGTCCCGTCACCGCATGACCAGGCCACAGTATCACCAGCATAAGCAACCATCGGCATCCAGGCGATTGGGCTTTATGAATCCTTCCCATTATTTATTTGCAGGTAAAACCAAAGCAAAAATAAAGATTTTGTATTTTTACGCCGCATTTTAAAACCATATGTTCTGATGAAACGCAGTTATCCTTTTGGATTCCGGTTAACCTTTGTTGTATTATCCATAGGACTGACCGTTTACGGCCTCATTCTGGCCAAGGATTTCCTGTATCCGCTCGCATTTGGTATGTTATTATCCTACCTGTTGTATCCGATCGTCAATTTTCTTGAAAAAAAGGGAGTGCCGAGGATACTGGCCATCCTTACCGGTATAATTGCCGGTGCACTGGTTTTTACCTTCATCGGTATTTTTGTCTTTAAAAGGATCAGCATGTTCACCGATGAACTGCCCCTTTTCCGGCAAAAAATGATTACCCACATCGAGCAGTTTCAGGCATACATTAACGAGGATATGGGAATTCCGGGCGACCAGCTGAAAAATTTCCTCCTTGGGTATTTAATGGATATTGGATCCCAGTCCGAAAAAATATTTTCTGCCACCGCGGGAACCATTTTCACTGTTTTCATGCAACCGGT